>DASXTH010000219.1:0-9897 GCA_036505555.1 Candidatus Limnocylindrales bacterium
CCGGGCCGCGATCTCCGAGGCACTCTCGCCGTTCTTCACCTCGAACGCGACCTGGGTGGCGTCCGTCGATGCGGGATCGGTCAGCTTCGCGCCGAGATCCTCCTTGACGAGATCGGCGACGAACGGCACGCCCAGCGCCGCCGGGCTGTCGGCCGCCCAGCCGACGACCGCGCTCCGGATCAATGGCCGGAGTGCCGTCACCAGCAGGAGGACGACGATCCCGCCGAGGACGAGCGCGAAGAGCAGGAACTTCACCAAGCCGGGCAGGCCGCGCCGACGGTTCGTGTTCCACCCGTTGTAGCCCCCGTTGTGCCCCCCGCCGCCGTTCCGACCGCCGCCATCGCGACCGCCGCCCCGCCCGGTTTCCTGCACGTACTCCGGCTGCCAGGGCTCCTCGTACGTGCCGGGATCGGCAGGTCGAGCCTGGGAGCGTTCGCGCGCGCGTCCCCCGGAGCGGATCGTCATGTGCTGACCTCCATGTCAGAGATCCTCGAGGCAGCTCGAGCGTCGAGCTCGTCCTGGAGGATGATCGCTGCGGCTTCGCGGTCGACCCGGGCGCGGTAGGCATCGCGCTGCGTCCGGCTCGGCGGACCGCCGGAGCGGCCGCGCTTCATCGGTCCGAGCCGTCGCTCGGCCATGTGGCTCGTCAGACGCTCGTCTCGCCAGGAGAGTGTCGCACGGAGCCGCGGCTGAACGGCATCGGCCCACGCCCGGGTGAGCCGAGCCTGGGTCCCTTCCTGCCCGGCCGCCTCGAGTGGCAACCCGACGACGATCTCCGTCGCGTCCTGCTCGGCAAGGAGGCGCGCGATGGCCGCTGCGTCCGCGGCCGGCGTCGCCGCGCGGCGGAGCGTGGTCAGCGGGGTCGCGATCCCGACGAGGTCGGCGACCGCAACGCCGATCCGTTTCTCACCGACGTCGAGGCCGAGGATCCGGGTCACGGGGCGCTCGGGACGGGGCTGGCGCCCCCCGACCCGCGGCCGGATGGGGCTGTCGACGGTCCCGGAGAGCGGCCACGGGACGGTGACGAGCTCGCGGGCGATGGACTCGCCGACGGGCCGCCCGGAACGGTGTCGTCGACGGTGACGGTGAGGCGCGCATCGACGCTCGTGACCGTCGACACCCACGCGGGCCAGAGCGTCACGGTCGCCCGGCCGAACGGCACGAGCGCGGCCTCCGCCTCGGCCGGCGTCTTTCCTTTGACGAGGCTCCGCAGGGCGTTGGCGTCCACGATCGCCACCTGGATCGCCTGGGCCGTCGCCTGGAACGTGACCTGGCCGTCCTCGCCGACACCGCCCTCGCCGACGTCGATGACGACTGAATCGGGGATCAGCCGGTGGTCCGTGGCGACCTGCGCCGTGAGCTGGGCGCGCGCGATGTCGGCAACGGGCCGCGGGTCCACGGCGATCACCGTGCCGGTCGCGGTCAGCCGGAGATCGAATTCCTCGACCTCCTTGCCGACGATCGTCTTCGGATCGACGGCCGGGGTCACGACGCCGAGGGCCTTCGTCGTCGGGAAGAGCGTCGCGTCGGCCGGCGCACCGGCGCCGTCGGCGATCGCGGCGTCGAACGCCTTCTGGAGGTCCGCCTGGAGCGTCGCGACGGCCTTGTCGACCTCGGCCTTCGTCACGACCGGCGTCTCCGTGTGGGTGCCGCCGCTCGTTGGATTCGGGTTGTTGACCTTGAGGAGGTCCGGGTTCTGCCCCTGCGGGACAACTCGGATCGTGTTCGCCGGGACGTTGCCGGCCTCGCCGGTCTTCGCGGCCGTGACGTTCGTCGAGTCCGAGCGTGGCGTGAAGGGCAGGATCCCGGCCGGCTGGAGGATGACGGTCGACTGCGTCCTGAAGGCGATCCCACCCTCGGTCGAGACGACGCTCCCGCTCGGGATGGTGACCCCGCTGCTCGTGTCGTAGTTCGTGAACACGACCGATCCGCGAGCCGCGGTCTCGTCGACCCTCGACCCGGTCGTCTTGAACGTCCGGGCGGCCTCGACCGGGACCTCGACCTGGACGGCGGGCACGACGTTGTCCGTCGGATCGACGGCGGTCGCCAGTGGATCGGCGGAGACGGTCAGGGAGATGGGCCCGATCGTGTCGCGGCGTGGAGTCAGCGCGATCGTGGCTGTCGGCAGGAACAGGTAGCCCGCGACGGCGAGCACGACGACCGCCAGGCCGACGACCCCGATCGCGGCAAGGAGCGGCGCGCGACTCCGGCCGCGTGGGCGATCCTCTCCGCGATCCTCTCCGCGCAGGTCATCCTCGTGATCGTCGGCGGCGGCCAAGGGCGGGATGATCGGTCGCTCGTCAGGCGGCGGACGTTTCGGTCGTTGGGATTTTCGCGACACGGAGGACGCGTCCGCCGCGCCGGTCGGAGCGGGCACCGGGGTGGCGGCTGCGCCCGCAATGGCCGCCGCGGCGGCGGGGGCAGGCTCGACCCCGCTCTCCGTCGCCACAGGATCGCCTCTCGCATCGCCTCCGGACCCCGCAACCAGCGACGCCTCGTATTCCTGGACGGCGCCGAACACGGGCAACCCCGCCGAAGCCGCGAGCGAGCGCGCGGCCGCGTCACCGGACACGATCGACAGCCGCTTGTTGCTCATCAACGCTTCGCGCGAGAGGAGCCGGAAGTTCATCCGCGAGGTGGCGATCCGCGAGCCGTACGGGACGACGAGCGCCACCTTCGTGCCCGAGGCGGACCGGATGCGGGACGCCGCCGAGGTGATCTCGTCGTCGACGTCGAGATAGACGATTCCTTCCGCCATGTTCGGGGAAGCCTAGCCCTTCCCGACGCCCATGGTCAGACCTTCATCGCCCGGAGGACCCGGCGGAGGGCGGCATCGAGCGGGTCCTCGGTCGTCTGGAGCTCGATCGCCTGGTAGGCGAGCCCGAGCGGCGTCACGTCCTGCTGGTCGACGAGGAGGTCGGTGGCGTCCCTGATCGTCTCGATCTGGTCGGGGGCCATGATCGTGACCTCCGGAGGCCGCGCGAACGACAGACTCTTCCAGAATCGCTCGCTCTTCAGGGCGGCCTCGATCTCCGGGAGGCGTGATCCGCCGCCGCAGAGATAGATCCGGCCCGGCAGCAGATCCCCTCCCCCGAGCTCCTCCATGACGAGCTCGACGCCGGCCGCCCAGACCTCGACGTCCTCGCCGACGATCGTGGCGATCTCGTCCTTGCGATCCACCGGCAGACCTCGGGCGTAGTCGACCTTCGCCGATTCGGCGCGCGGGAACGGCAGCTCGAGCCGGTCCGCGAGGCTCTTCGTGAACGCCCGGCCGCCGAGCGCAAACATCCGCGTCCCCTCGATCCCGCCCTGGCGGACGAGCGCGACGTCGGTCGTGCCGCCACCGACGTCGACGAACAGCGCGCCGGCTTGGCGGATCTGGTCCGAGCCGAGGACGCGGGCGACCGCGTACGGCTCGGCGACGATCTCGATCAGCTCGAGATCGAGCTGGGACGCCACGGTCTGGAGGGCGCCGAGATGGACGAGCGGCGCGAACGCGTTGAAGATCCCGATCTTCACGTGGCGGCCCTGGAACCCGACCGGGTTCGTCAGGGCGTACCCGTCGATCGACGCGCCGACGATGGCCGCATGGACGAGGCGGACGTCGACGTTCGGGAGGCCCGTCTCCCACGTGATCGAGCGCTCGGCCTCGCGGAGCGCCTCGCGCTGGACCGTGTCGATCAGCTTCTGGAGCTCGGCCTCGGTGATCGGCTGGTCCGGGCGCTTACGCTCCTGGGCGTGGTTCGTCGTGAACCCCTTGACGAGCTCGCCGGCGATCCCGATGACGACCTGGCTCGGCCGGAAGCCGGCCATCTCCTCGGCTTCCTGGAGCGCGACCGAGCAGTTGTCGACGACCGCCGCGATGTCGGCGACCGTGCCGGACGACATGTGGCTCAGTCCCTGGCGCTTCCGCCCGACGCCGCGCACGGTCCCCTTGCCGTCGTCGCCGATTTCGAAGACGAGGGCCTTGGCGAACTCGGTCCCGATGTCGAGCGCCGTGCACGCGGCCAGCGACTCGACGTCCTCGCGTTGCAAGAGCCGGCGAAAGAATGCCACCTACGTGGCGCGGGTCAGGGCGGACCGGACGGCCTCGATCGCTGCACCGAGGCCGTCTGCACGAGCGCCTTTGCCCTGGGCCATCTCCGGGCGGCCGCCGCCGCGGCCCTCCAGCGGAACCATCGCCTCTCGGACGAGGTCACCGGCCGCGATGCCCTGGGCGACGAGGTCGTCGCTGACCGTCACGAACAGCTGTGGCTCGTCGCCGTCCAGGCCGAGCGCGATCACGCCCGAGCCGAGCACCCCTCGGACGTCCTTCGCCGCGCCCTTGAGCGCATCGATCGACTCGTAGGGGCCCGCGAACGCGACGAGCTTGACGCCTGGTGCGACCTCCTCGGCTCGCGAGGCCAGCTCACCCGGCTTCGGGAGCGCCACCGCGGCTCCGGCACCGGCCTTCAGCCGCCGCTTCGTCTCGCGGAGCTCGTCCTGGAGCGCCCGGATCCGATCCGGGATCGCGTCAACGGTCTGCGCCCCGACCGCCTCCTGCGCCGCCGCGAGCGCGTCGACGCGCGACCGCAGGTACGCGTCCGCGCCCGCGCCGGTCAGCGCCTCGATCCGGCGCATCCCCGATCCGATCGAGCGCTCGCCGGTGATCACGAAGCTCCCGATCTGGCCCGACGCTCGGCAATGCGTTCCGCCACACAGCTCGTGACTGAAGCCGTCGACCCGCACGGTTCGGACCGTCTCGCCGTACTTCTCGTCGAAGAACGCGTCGGCGCCGGCGTCGATCGCCTCCTGCATCGTCATGAAGCTCGGCGTCACGGTTCGGTCGTCGCGGATGATCGCCCGGACCTGATCCTCGATCTCGCGGATCTCCTCGGGCGTGAGCGCCCGCTCGAACGGAAAGTCGAACCGAAGGTAGTCGGGCGTCACGAGCGAGCCCGCCTGGCGGGCCGCTTCGCCGACGACGTTGCGGAGCGCGCGGTGGAGCAGATGCGTCCCGGTGTGGTTGCGCATCGTGTGCTCGCGCCGGTCCGCGTCCACGACGGCGTCGACCGTCTCGCCGACGCGCAGCCGCCCGTGCAGCGTCCCGCGGTGGACGACCAGCCCTCCCACGGGCTTCTGCGTGTCTTCGACGCTGAATAGCGACGAGCCGCCGCCCGCCTCGCGGATCTCGCCGCGATCCCCGACCTGGCCGCCGCCCTCCGCGTAGAACGGCGTCCGATCGAGGACCACCTCGGCGGCGCCCTGACCGGTGAGCTCGTCGTACTCCATCCCGTCGCGGAGGATCGCGACGACGGTTCCGGGCGCAGTCGTCGTCTCGTAGCCGAGGAACGTCGTGTCGCCGGCGCGCGCCTGGATCGCCTGGTAGAGCGCGGATCGCTCCGCGTGGCGAGCGAGGTCGGCCTTCGTCCCCGAGCGGCTGCGCTCGCGCTGCTCGGCGAGGGCCGCCTCGAAGCCGGCGCGGTCGACGGCGACGCCATACTCGGCCGCGAGCTCGACCGTCAGGTCGATCGGGAACCCGAACGTGTCGTGGAGGCGGAACGCCAGCTGGCCGGGGAGCCCTGGCGCATCGCCCGGGAGGTCCTCGGCGCGCCGGCCGACGAGGCGCTCGGAGCCCGGCGCCACGGTCGCGATCGCCGCCTCGAGCTGGCCCGTCCCCGCGTCCAGCGTCCGCGCGAACTGCGCTTCCTCGCGCTCGATCGCCGCGAGGATCGCATCGCGCCGTTCGACGAGGTTCGGGTAGGCCTCGCCCATGATCTCGATGACGACCGTCGCGGTCTCGGTCAGGAACGGCTCGCGCCGGCCGAGGAGTCGGCCGTGGCGGACCGCGCGGCGGATGATCCGGCGGAGGACGTAGCCGCGGCCCTCGTTCGACGGCAACACGCCGTCGCCGACGAGGAACGTCATCGCCCGGCTGTGGTCGGCGATCACCTGGTAGCTGAACCGTTCCCCCTCGAACTGATCCGGATCGTGGCCGAGGATCTCCCGCAGCCGCGCGAGGATCGGCAGGAAGAGGTCTGTGTCGTAGTTCGAGCCGACCTGCTGGATGGCGCTCGCGACCCGCTCCAGCCCCATGCCGGTGTCGATCCCGGGCGCGGCCAGCGGCACGCGGCCGTCCGGCCGCTGGTCGAACTCCATGAACACGAGGTTCCAGACCTCGAGCCAGCGCGGGCAATGCTCGCTGTGGTCCGGGATGCACTCCGGGCCCTCGCTCAGGTACGCGCCGCGGTCGAAGTGGATCTCGCTGCATGGGCCGCACGGCCCGGTCTCGGCCATCCGCCAGAAGTTGTGGTCGTCGCCCTTCTCGACGTCGCCCCACGCGGCCATCCGCTCGGGCGCGATCCCGATCTCGGTGCGCCAAACCTCGCGGGCGAACTCGTCGTCCTTGTACGTGGTGACCGCGAGCCGCTCGGGCGGCAGCCCGAGGTCCTTCGTCAGGAAATCCCAGGCGTAGTGGATCGCCTCGCGCTTGAAGTAGTCGCCGAAGCTGAAGTTGCCGAGCATCTCGAACAGCGTCTGGTGGCGCGGCGTCCGCCCGACCTCCTCGAAATCGTTGTGCTTGCCGGCGACCCGCAGGCAGCGCTGGTACGTGACGGCGCGGTTGTAGCTCCGCTTCTCGGCGCCGGTCAGGAGGTCCTTGAACGGGACCATCCCCGAGTTCGTGAACAGCAGCGTCTGGTCACCCGCCGGCACGAGGCTGGAGCTCGGCACGATCGTGTGGCCGCGCTCCTCGAAGAACTCGAGGAAGCGGCGACGGATGTCCGCCGCGGGCATCGGCTCGATGCGGGGATCACGCTCGGTGACAGGGGTCGACACGGCGGCAATGGTACCGAACGGGCGCCGGCCGAAGCCCGCCGACGTTCGTCACGCTGGACCGTCGCCTCTCGTCTGCGGTGGCGCGGGAAGGGTTCGGCGTCATCCTTCCCGGTGACGTCACTTCCTAGGCATACGGTCCGTTCGCGGCGCCAGCTTCCGAGCGGTGACGCGCCGCTGCCAGAGCGTCGACCCTGCGATCGCGGCACCGACGAGCGCTCCCAGCGCCAACCCGCGGGCAAATGTCGTCGCGCGGTGGTCGTCCGCATCCTTCGAGCCGCCGGCGATCGCCCGGACGAGCGCCTCGAGCGGCGCCGGCACGCGGTCGTCGCTCACGGGCCGACCTTCGGGCGACGCGTCGGCCCGAGGACCGCGACGATCGCAACCACGCCGATCCCCACCCACGCCATCAACGAGGCGGCGACGAGCCGAAAGTCGCCGATCCGGAACAGGTCCAGCCCCAGCCGCCCGCCGACCTCGTCGCCGGCCCACGCCCCGAGGAACGCCGCGAGCACGAGGAGTGGCAGCTGGCCGCCGGCGGTGCCACGGATCAGGACGTAGAGCCCCGTGTGGAAGACCCCGACGAGCAGCGCGAGGACGGGCGCCGGTCCGATCACCGCTCGAGGATAACGCCCCGAACGCCGACGAGCCGGGCCCGAAGGCCCGGCTCGTGCCAGTTCAGGGACGCCCGCCGTTACGGCGCGACGACCGAGATGCGCGTGCCCCAGTTCGCGAAGAGCGTCCGCGGACCATTCGGGATGTATTCGACCGCCATCCAGAGGTTGCCGGCCTCGTCGGCGGTCGCGGCGTGATAGTCGCCCCAGCGGGACGTGCCGGCTCCGCCTTCGATGACGTAGCCGGTGAACCCGTCCTCGGGCAGCTGGCCGGCGGCCGAGACGTGGACCGAGCTCGTCGCGCCACCGGCGCCGAGGCTCACCCAAGCGGCGCTCGGGTAGTAGTCGGTGCCGCTGAGCGTGAAGCCCATCGCGACGTCACCGTCGTTGTTCGCGGCGATCGCGCCGAACAGCGCGTTCGCCCGGTTCACCGCGACGTAGCCCTGGTTCACCACGGTCCCATCGACGCCCGAGCCCGAGATCGACGGATCGACCGCGAACCAGGCAATGCCGACGTTGACATCGCCGTTGGCGTTCTTCACGACCGTGTTCACGTCGCCCCAGAGGACGCCGGCCGCGTATTTCACCTCGTTCATCCGGTCGTCGTTGCCGGCGAGCAGCTCGAGGTGTTCAACGCTCTTGACGCCTTCGAGACCGGCGGCCTCCGCGTCCTTCAGCGGTGTCGGGCCGTCCTTCTGCTCGGCATCCGGCGGCTGGCCGTAGACCTCGCTGGCGAGCACCCTGCTCGTCAAGGACACCTGGTTCGACGATCCGAGAGTGCTCGTCCCGGTCAGCGCCCACACGGCGATCCGGTTGTCGAGCGTGCCGGTGAACTCGAGCGCGGACAGGAAGTACTCGGTCCCGCCCTGGCCAAGCTCATAGGCGCCGCCGGCCGGCGTCGTCGCGGGCTGGATCGTGTAAGCGATCGACTCGGCCAGCGGGATGTTGTCGATGTGGACGCCTGTCAAGGTCCCGCCGGCGCCTGCGGCGAGGGCGGCCTTGTTGAACGCGTAGACCTGAGCGCCGTTGAAGTTCCCGCCGAACGGCACGAGTGAGTACTCGTTCGTCGTGACGTAGAAGCCGAAGTGATCGGCGCCGATCAGGGGCTGATCGGCCAGGCACGGGCAGTGCTCGTGATGGACAACCGATCCGTCGCCGTTCGTCGTGTCCAGGTCGTAGACGTTCCACGTCGCGGTGACCGGGTTGCTCGAGGAGCTCACGGCCAGAACGACGTGGCTCTCGTCCTCCGGGAAGCCGCCCGTGTCGTGGTCGAGACGAAGCCGGAAGGCGCTGACGAAGAACCGCTGCGTGTCCGGATCGAAGTAGCACTTCACGTCGCCGACGTCGTCGCCGTAGTGGAAGATGCCCTGCGCCGCCTGCGTTCGGTCGACGGCCGGGAGCGCGCCGAAGAACTGATTGAGCGAGGTCGGGGCCGTGAGCGGGACACCGGCCGGTGAATAGACGCGAAGCGACGTGTTCACACCCTGGACGACGAAACCGTTCCCAACGCAGAGGCCCATGTCGGGCGGCTCCGTCGAGAAGTTCGTGTTCGCATAGATGCCGGTTCCGGCGGTGCGCTGGTCGAAGTGGTTCTGGCCGTCGAAGCCGGCGGCGCCGGCGGCGCCGGTCACGGCCAGACCCGCCGGGGTCGGGACGTGGGCGGCGGGAACGCGCTTCGCGGACTGCGCGCCGGGAGCCTTCGCATCGAGGTCCTGTTCGATCTCGCGCGGTCCGAGCTCCGGATCCGCTTCGTCCTCGTCGATTCCGGGACCGTGGGTCCGGGCGAGGTGCGTCTGGTGGACTCTCGTGATCGTCGCACTCGAGACGTGGCCGACCCCGGTGCGGGGAGCGGCCACCACGATCGGCGGTCCCACGATCGCGAGCAGGAGTGCAGATGCAGCGCCGACGACCGCCAACCGCCGAATGATTGGGGCTGATGTGGCGTCGGGGGCATGCTGGGACAGGTCGGGCATGGACCGGTCTCCCTGTGCGGCGCCGTCGGGCCGAAGCCTCCATCCAGCGGCCCGCATCAACCGCCGCGCTCCTCTAACCCGGGCACCGCCCGGTATAGCACTGCTGGCCCGAATACGCATGCGCGGCGCGGCGAAGCGGTGCACGCGAGCACCATCGACGGAGCCGCTGGTCAGGCTGCTCCCGCCGCGACCTCGCGCTCGATCCGGCCGCCACCGAGGACGACCTCGCCGTCGTACAGGACCGCGGCCTGGCCGGGCGCCGCCGCCCAGACGGGCATCTCTGTCGCCGCGATCCAGGAGCCGCCGCGGCGCGGCTCCTGGGCGCTCGCGGGTCGGATCTCTGCCGCGACCGGCGTCGCCCGATGACGGATCCGGATCTCCGCCTCGAACGGACGCGCCGGCCCGGCCGGTGCCTCGCCGGCGACGAAGGAGACGGCGCCAAGCGGGACCGTGCGCGTTTCGAGGTCCTCACGCCGGCCCAGCTGGATCGTGTTCGT
>DASXTH010000220.1:0-13546 GCA_036505555.1 Candidatus Limnocylindrales bacterium
CCGACTCCCTTCGCGTGCGCGTAAACAGAGGCCGTGCGAGCGGGGAGCGTCGGTCGCTCTGTCGCGTACAAGTCCCGAAGGCGGTCGGCAAGTACTGAGTGAGACCTTCGCCGCGTTTACCTCCGGGAGCCCGCACAGAAGCCCGAGAGCCGTGTGGGACAGTGCTCGGGAGCACACGGAGGTTTCCATGCAGACCCGCCCCTTCCCCTTCACCCCCAATGCGCGCTCCCCTGCAGGGGCAGAGATCCGGTACCTGATGGAAGGCGAGACCGGCAACATGATCCACTGCACGGTCCCGTCAGGTCAGGTGAATCGGGCGACCGTCCACGCCACGGTGAGCGAGTTCTGGCACGTTCTCTCGGGCGAGGGGCAGATCTGGCGCCGAGACGGCGCAGATGAAGAGACAACCGTTCTGGAAGCAGGTGTTTCCATCGACATTCCGGTCGGGACCGCATTCCAGTACCGCTGCACCGGTATCGACCCGCTCCAGTTCCTCTGCATCTCAATGCCGCGCTGGCCCGGCGACGAGGAGGCGACGGTCATCGAGGGGCCCTGGGAACCGACTGCTCCCGAAGGTTGACGACAGGGTCACCACGTGTGGATGCGCGGATGGTGGCGCGATGGCGAATCACCGTGGGCGTGGGTGGCCGGCACCCGTGTTGACGCGACCAGCGCGTTTCGTCGGGAACCGGTCAGCGGCCAGAGATGTACCTGTCTCGAGACCCGCGGGCGGCCACCAAGCCAAACCGCTCGCGTTCGAGAAAGGAGACCCTCATGAAGCGCATCGCGCGCGGCGTCCTCATCGCGGGCGCGTTTCTGCTGCTCTCCGCACCGTCCGTCCTCGCCTGGCCTGACGACGCCACCGTCCAGCTCAGCTCGACTCCGGCCGGGACGATCGCTGGCCAGCCGTGGGACGTCGATGTCTCGTTCGTGAGCCACGGACAGCAGCTGACCGCGACCGGTCTCGGGCCGGTCATCTCGATCCGTGAGCAGGCGACCGGTCGCGAGCTGTCGTTCATCGCAACCGGAACGAAGCAGGCCGGCATCTACCACGCTCAGGTCGTGTTCCCGAGCGAGGGCAACTGGACGTATACGGTCAGGCCGAATCGCTATGGGCCCGTCTTCCAGTTCCCGGCCTACCAGATCTCGCCGGCCGTCGGAACGGCCATCGACTCCAAGCCGGCGCCGGCCGGATCACCGATCGCTCTTTCCCTGGCGCTCCTGTTGGTGGCGGCCGCTTCACTCGTCGTGATCGGTCGGCGCCTCGCTCGGGCAGGCGTCCGGACCGCCTGACCGACCTTGCTCCCGTGCGAACGAGGGGCGGACCATCGGGCCGTCCTTCCGCCCGGTCTGCGTGAGATCAGCTTCGCGCTCGGTGCTTCGCCGGTACTTCGCCGGTACCGTCGGGTCTCTGTCGTTCCGCCCAGCGTGCGCGTGGAGCGGCGTCAACTCTCGGCGGCCGAGACGAGCGAGTAGAAGCTCACGACCGCGACCGAGAGCTGGATGCACAGGGCGAGCGTGTAGACGGCCACCGAGCCGAAGGCGAATGCGTTTGCCCAGAACAGCAGTGTCGCCGTCGGTCCGAGGGTGAATAGCACGACTGCCGTTCGCGTCCGGTTGCCACCGGCTCGCACCAACTGGCGTCCGCGCCACGTCACGATCCCGGTCAGGTACACGGCCACACCGGCGCTCGCCGCGACGAGTGCGGCTCGCGCGTCGCCGAGCCAGGCGAATGCGATCGACGGCGCCAGTGATTCGAACATGACGTTGAGGCTCGTCGAGACGATGGCCCGCTGTCGGATCCGCATGGACGGATGCCACGATCCGCCCGGCGGCGCCAGCGTTGCGGTCACGGCGGTGAACCCGGCGATCACGACAGCGATCGCGGCGATCTCGAGCAGGAGCGGCTCACCCGGCATGCCGCGGAGTCTACGGCGGAACAGACCGCGAAAAAGGTCATCCGTGAGGTGCAGTCCGTGCCTTACCCATCCAGGTTGGCCGTCAAGAACCGACGGACGATGTGCCCGACCTGCGAGGGGTCGTCGAGCCACGGCAGGTGGCCCGCCCGGTCGGCCACATGGACCTCGGCATTCCGAAACCGAGCCGCCGTCCGAGTCCACAGATCGACGGATCCGATCGGGTCGTCGCTGCCGACGATCCACGAAAGCGGAGCGGTGACCGATGTGAAATCGGACTCGCTCAGCGTGAGCCCCGGTTGCCAACCTCCACGTCCGACGACGGTCCGGACCATGTCGCGCTCCGCGCGCATGGAGTTCGTGTCCCGCTGGAAGGAGACCAACCAGTCGATCAGCTCCGAGGGAACCCTCCCAGCGTCGAAGGAGTGACCGTGGCCGTTGTCGCGCATCATCGATCGGGCGCGGTTGGGCGAGAACGGCAAGCGAACGATGATCGCCCCAACCGGCGACGCGATCAGCCTGATGAACCCGGGGGCCTCCAGGTCATCGACGATGGGCCCGCCGCCGAGCAGCATGATCCGGTCGACCCGTGTTGGCATGGCCAGCGCCGCGCGGAGCGCCCAGACGTTGCCGATCGAGTGGCCGACGACGGCCGCCCGCTCCAGCCCGAGGGCGTCGAACACGCCGCGGCCGATCGCCGAGACGGTCTCACCATAGCGCCCACGCGGAAACGCGATCGGCTCGCTCAGACCTTCGCCCGGGCGATCGACGAGAAGGCAGCGATAGCGCGACAGCTCCCGAACGAGCGCGCCCCAGGCCGGCCCGGTCACCATCGTTCCCGGAAAGAAGACGATCGGGTCGCCACTGCCGACCTCGACGACGCGGAGGCGGCAACGCGGGTCGGCCAGGTCGACGAAGCGTTCCGTCGCCTCGAGGCCGTAGTGGTGCCAAAGCACCTCCTCCGCCTGACGGTAGCGATCGATGCCCGTCGTTGGGCGGGCCGTCGTGATCGTCTCGAGTGCCATCGGTCGTGTCCTCGCGCGGTTCCCGGCGAGGCGACGGTACGCAGCGAGCCCGGGGCGAGGAAGTTCGAATGGCGAACTTCGTCCGATTGCAGACGGGTGCGAAAATCCTCACGTGGCCGACGCCAGCGACTACTGCGCGTTCACGAAGGCCGTCGAGCACTTCGGCGACCGGTGGAGCCTCGTCATCGTCCGCGAGCTGCTGCTGCGTGGGACGCTCGGGTTCAACGGGATCGGAGAGGGCTTGCCCGGCATCAGCCGATCCGTCCTGGCTGCGCGGCTCCACAAGCTCGAGGACCTCGGGGTGATCGAGCGGGCTGAGCCCGTCGGCAACAGCGTGCCAGGCTATCGGCTGACTCATTCCGGCCGGGCGCTCCGGCCGGTCCTGTCGGGGCTGCGTATCTGGTCGGAGCGGTTCGTGCCGCAGGACCCGGCCATGGTCGAGCGGGACCCGGACATCGTGCCGATGTGGCTGACCCAGCGTCTCGACGCGAGCGCCTTCCCGGCCCGCCCCGTCGTCATCGACCTGACCGTCGCCGGTTCCGGAGCGGAGCGCTTCTGGCTGGTCCTCGAGGGCGGCCTCGAGCCGTCCGCATGCATCGAGGATCCGTGCCTTGACGGCGGTCGCTACGTCTTCCTCGAGTCCGACGTGCCGGGACTCTACCCGGTTGCCCGGGGCGAGCGGTCGATGCGGGCGGCAGTCGAGGACGGGGCCGTTCGGCTGTTCGGCGAACCGGACCTCGTCCGGGCGCTGCCAAACTGGTTCCGGGCACCCGCAAGCGGCGCGACCGGAATGGCATCGACCGGCGCGATGGTAGGGGCCACACAGGCCAGTTCCGAGGCCGTTACCGCCTGACCCTCGGAGCTAAGCCCTGCTTCGTGATGCCGCCGGATACGAGGAGGCGTGGTTGGTCCGAAGCTGACTCGTCATCGTCGCTATGGCCAGCCGACACCCGGCGATGGTGCCTCAGTGGCGATCACCTGGCCCCGTCGCCCGCCGGCCATCGCCTCCGGCCCGTTCCATTCGTTGACGGTCATGAACAGTGTGCGACGATCCGGCCCGCCGAGCACGCAGGCGAAGCAGCCACGATCCAGCTCGATCGTCGCGAGGACCTGGCCACCCTCGCGGACCCGGACACACCGTTTGGTGCCGACGTCGGCGTACCAGACGGCGCCGTCGGCGTCGAGACAGATCCCGTCCGGATGGTCGTCGACTTCGGCCCAGATTCGGCGATTGGAGAGCCCGCCGTCGCGGGCGATGTCGAACGCCGTCAGCCGCTGCCCATAGGACTCCGCGACGATCAGCGACGCGTTGTCCGGCGTGATTGCCATCCCGTTGGGAAAGGCCAGGTCGTCCGCGACCTGGCGGGCGCCGCCGTCGGGCGTCACAAGGGCCACCAGGCCTGGGGCGAACTCGCCGCCGGGGAAGTCGAAGCCGATGTTGTTCACATAGGCGTTGCCGCGTCCGTCCACGACGATGTCGTTCCACGGGTGCTCGTCGATCGCGCCGAGCTCGGCTTGCGTCACGAGCGACCCGTCGGGCTCGCGGCGGAGGAGCCTGCGACCGCGCGAATCGACGACGAGCAACCGGCCGTCTGGCAGGTGATCGATGCACATCGGGAAGGAGTCCACCTGGGCGACCACGTCGTGGTGGCCTTCGAGATCGAGCGCGTGGACCGCCCCCGCACCCCAGTCCGACACCCACAGGTGGCCGTCGCGCCAGCGCGGCGACTCCGGGAAGGCGAGATCGCTCATGACGACGCGAATGTCTGGTCGATCGTCGGCGGTCATCTTGCCTTGAGGATCATGGGAGCTCCGATCGGCCGGCTGTTGCTGCGTCATGCTCAGTCCGACGGCACGGGCCAGGAAAACTCATCGGCGGCCGAGCCGACGGGAGCTCGCGCACCGACCGGCGGATCATTCGCTTATCGCTGGCTCCGCTCGAACCGGGACTGCTCCTCGACCGTGCGCTCGGCGAGCGGCTCGGCCTCCAGGCGCTCGTCCGGGATTCGCGCGCCGCTCTCCACCGACACCCCGTATGTTCCCTGGGCGATGCGCTCCTCGGCCCGATCGACGGCCGAAAGCTCGATCCGGAGGCGGGCCTCCACCGCCTCGTCGACCATCTCGTGCTGGACCTCGGAGCCGGCTTCGGAGGACTCGCCGGTCTGGTCGAATTGCGATGAATCCTCGGCCTCTCCTTCGCCGGCGAGCTCCGTAAGTGCTGCCTCGATGCGACGGCGCTCGCGGGCCACGAGCGCTCGAGCGCGTTGCTCATCCATGACGTTCTCCTGCAACACCGGTGAATTGCCGGGGCAACCCGCAGGCTAACGCCGATCGGCGGCGGGGCGGAAAATCGGGCCATCACGACCCTCGGGAGGACCCGATGACAAGCGCCCTCGCCCGGCTTCGAGATGGCGATCGCGAAGGGTTCGACATCCTCATCGAGCACCATCGTCGCGAGATCCAGGTCCACTGCTATCGGATGCTCGGGTCGCTCCATGACGCCGAGGACGCGACCCAGGACACGCTGCTCCGGGCGTGGCGCGCCCGCGACGGGTTCGACGGCCGAGCATCGCTTCGGACCTGGCTCTACCGGATCGCCACGAACACGTGCCTTCGTGCGATCGAGCGCCGGGCGCTGCGCGGCCGGTTGCTTCCGACCGCGGTCCATCCACGGGCATCGTTCCGGCCGCTCGGTGCCGCCGACCACGAGACACCGTGGCTCGAGCCATATCCGGACGCGGCTCTCCCCGAGCCGCCCGACGACGCTCCGGGACCGGACGCACGCTACGAGGCCCACGAGTCGATCCGGCTCGCGTTCATCGCGGCGATCCAGGAACTGCCGCCGCGGCAGCGGGCAATCCTGCTCTTGCGGGATGTCGTCGGTCTGACGGCCGAGGAGACTGCCGCGAGCATCGCGACCTCCGTTGCGGCCGCGAACAGCGCCCTCCAGCGAGCGCGCGCGACCCTACACCGGCGCTTCCCGGACGGCCCGCCGACCGGGTCGGGTGAACTCGACCCGGCCGGGCGCGATCTCCTCGAACGCTACGTCCAGACCTGGGAGGCGGGCGACGTCGAGGGGTTCGTCCGGCTTCTCGCCCCCGACGCGGTCTGGTCGATGCCGCCATGGCCCGAGTGGTTCGTCGGTCGCGCCGACATCGGCGCATTCCTCGGCTGGGTCTGGGTGAACCGCCGCGGCCGCGCAGAGCGGCTGGTCGTCACGGCGGCGAACGGCGCTCCAGCGTTCGGGTACTACCGCTCGTCGGCGGACGGCGCGACGTGGCAGCCGTTCGCGGTCCAGGTCGTCGAGCTCGGCTCGGGCGGGATCGTGTCGATCACGAACTTCGTCGACGAGACGCTGTTCTCCTCCTTCGAACTCCCGCCAACGCCGCGGGGATCGTGACGACCGCCGACCGATGAATCGGCGTCGCCCCATGGATCGATACCCGTAGGCGACCGCGCGGTCGCCACCGTCGATCAGCGAGGACCAACGCCATGACACGTACCGCGGTCACCGGGAGTCCCGGCTTCATCTCGATCGCCGTGAGCGACGTTGATCGCTCGGCGGCCTTCTACGAGCGATATCTCGGTGGCGTCCGGGACACGTTCGACTTCGGGCCGGAGTCGGCGGTCTTCGTCGGCTGGCCGACATACGCCCTCAGCTCGGTGCGCCGCCCCGGCCAGGACGGGCCGACGCCCGCCACGACGACGATCCAGGTCTGGTGGCGGGCAAGCGATACCCAGGGCCTGTACGAGCAGGCGGCCGCCGATGGGATCCCGATCGTCGCCGAGCCCTTCGACGGACCGTTCGGCCGGACGTTCGCGATGGCCGACCCCGACGGCTACCGGATCACGGTCTACGAGCGAGACCAGCCGCTCTTCTGGCCACCGAAGCGCTGAAGCAGACGAGGCCGGGCGCCCATGCATCCGGCTGAGCCCGCCGGTGGCTCGATGCGATCCGAGGCGCGCTATCGTTCCACCCCGGAATCATTCGCATTCGAAAGGACAGCCGGTGGCGAGGTCGGACCGACCGCTCCCACGTGTGCCCGGCGCCGCGTTCCTCCTCTCGCAGCTCGGCGGGCAATCGGCCCGGGCATGGGCCGCGCGTCTCGACGCCCTGGGCCTGGAGCCGCGCGAGGTGATGCTCTTCCGGCAGGTGGCCCAGTCCGAGGGCCGCTCGCAGCAGGAGATCGCCGACTCGATCGGGCTGCCGGCAAGCCGGATCGTCGAGATCGTCGACCGGCTCGAGGAGAAGGGCTGGATCGAGCGCCGGACGCACGGCGCCGACCGCCGCCGCCGCGAGCTGTTCGTCACGGCGCGCGGCCGAGACGTCATCGAGAGCGTCCGGACGATCTCGATCGAGCACGAGCGGGCGATGACCCGCGCCCTCGATCCGACCGAGCTGGAAACGCTGATCGGGCTCCTCGAACGGATCGCAGCCGCCGAGGGCCTGGGCGAAGGCATCCATCCGGGGTTCGCCGACGCACGCGCCGAGCCTGGCGCCGACTCCCGAGTCGGCGAGCCGGATCCGGAGGGCTAGCCGCCGACGGCGACCGTGCCCTTCATGTCGGGATGGACGTCGCAGCGGAACGTGTACGACCCGGCCGCGATCGCCGGGATGTCGTATGTCGTCGCCTGGTTCGTGACCGTCTCGCCGACGAACACCTTCTGCGTCGCGCCGGCGTCGGCGTAGATCGCGACGTTGTGCGGGGCGCCGTCGAGATTCCGGAAGAACAGGCGAACCGGCTTGCCGGCGGGGAGCGTCAGCGTCGATGTGGTGAACTTCAGGTCCTTCGCGTCGATCGTCGCGTCGACGCCCGACGGCGGGCTCGCCGACGCCGCCGCGCCGCCGCCGGAACACCCGACGAGCAGCGCGAGGAGGGCGGCAAGAACGATGAGGCGAGGTCTGGTGGTCATGGCACGCGATGATCGCCGAGCCAGCGTCCGTCCCGCAACTCAGCTGGGCATGGAGATCGCGACCTTGCCGCGGGCGTGGCCCCGCCCGACGTGGTCGAGGGCCGCGGGAGCCTCGCTCAGCGGATAGGCGCGATCGACGATCGGCGTGACGGCGCCGCGCTCGATCAGCTCGCGGAGGGTCTCGAGGTCCTCGCGCTTCGAGGAGACGAGGAACGATCGAGAAGACTGGCGACCGAGGGCGAAGAGGACCTGGGCCCGGACCAGCCGTCCGCCGCTGGCGATCCAGCGGTGGTCGAAGCCGCCGCCGTTCGGGATGAGGACGCCTGCCGGCGCGAGGACCCGCCGCAGCGCGGTCAGCGAGTGGTTGGCGACGTTGTCGAGGATCACGTCGTAACGCTGCTCGCCGCGGGTGAAATCCTCCTCGGTGTAGTCGATGACGTGGTCGGCGCCGATCGAGCGGACGAGGTCGACGTTTCGTGTGCTACAGACGCCGGTCACTTCAGCGCCGAGCGCCTTCGCGATCTGGACCGCGAACGTGCCGATGCCTCCGGAGGCCCCGTTCACGAGGACGGCCTGGCCGGCCTTGACCCTGGCCCGGTCGCGGATCGCCTGAAGCGCCACGAGACCCGCCATCGGCACGGTTGCGGCCTGCTCGAACGTGAGGTTCTCGGGCTTCGGAGCGAGCGCATCCTCGGACGCGACCGCGAACGTGGCGAACGAGCCGCTGGACCAGCCAAAGACTTCGTCGCCCGGTTGGACGCGGGTGACCGCGAGGCCGATCGCCTCGACGACGCCGGCGACGTCGGTGCCGCGGACGGCGACCTTGGGCCGCCGCAGGCCGTACACCGGACGGGCGATGTAGGGCAGCCCGCTCATCACTGCCCAGTCGGCGGGATTGACTCCGGCGGCGCGGACCCGGATCAGGACCTCGTGGTCGCCGATCGACGGTCGGTCGATCTCGCGGATCTGGAGGACGGCCGCGCTGCCATATGTGTCCTGGACGACTGCCTGCATGACGATCTCCTTGTCGACACGGGATGCCGCGTACGGTGTACGCTGCCTGTGTACGGCGTACGCTAAGGTGTACGGTGTACGCTGTCAAGCACGAAGATTTGAAGCCCAGCCGGCCGAGCCGGTATGGCGGGTACGGAACGGGAGACGGATCGATGGAGACGCACGCAGCACCGGCCGGACCCGTCGCCACCGGCTCGCGCATCCGGCTGAGCCGCGAGCGAATCCTCCACGCGGCGCTCGCCCAGGCCGACGCCGGCGGGCTCGCAACCGTGAGCATGCGCAAGCTGGCGGAGGCGCTCGAGGTCGCCCCGATGGCCCTGTATCGGCACGTCGCGAGCCGCGACGACCTCGTGGACGGCCTGGTCGATCTCGTGTTCGCCGAGGTCGGCCTCCCGGGCACCGGCGGCGACTGGAAGACGGCGATGCGCGAGCGGGGCGAGTCGCTGCTCGACGTGCTTGCCCGCCACCCGTGGGCGATCGGGCTGATGGAGTCGCGCCGGAACCCGGGCCCGGCGAACCTGCGCCATCACGACGCGGTGCTCGGAAGCCTGCGGGCCGGCGGGTTCGACATGGCGATGGCGGCCCATGCCTACTCGGCCCTCGATGCGTACGTCTACGGCTTTGCGCTCACGCGGATGACGCTCCCGTTCGAGAGGTCCGAGCAGATCGCCGACGTCGCCCGGGAGATGCTCGCTCCATTCCCGGCCGGCGCCTATCCGCACCTCGCCGAGTTCATCACCGACCACGCGATGCAGCCGGGCTATGACTACGGCGACGAGTTCGCGTACGGGCTCGAGCTCGTCCTCGACGGCCTGGAACGATCCGCAGCGCTGCGTTGAGCGCGCGAGTCCGCCCAACGGCTACCGTTGGAGCGATGGACCACAGCCTCGCCGCGTTCCTCGCGATCTCCGCGGTCGTCATCGTCACGCCCGGTCAGGACACCGCGCTCACGATCCGGAACACGCTGCTCGGCGGCCGGCGGGCGGGTGTCGCAACCGCGATCGGCGTCGCCGCGGGCCAGCTCGTCTGGACGATCGCGGCGGCCGCGGGGATCACGGCGCTGCTCGTCGCCTCCGAACCCGTGTTCGCCGCCGTCCGGCTCGCCGGCGCCGCGTACCTGGTCTATCTCGGCGCGACGACGATCCGGGCCGGCGTCCGCGGGTCGTCCGCCCACGACGTACGGCCATCGGCGAGCCGCCGTCCCGCGCTCCGCCAGGGCCTGTTCAGCAACCTCGGCAACCCGAAGATGGTCATCTTCTTCTCGAGCCTGCTACCCCAGTTCGTGCCGGTCGACGGCCCCGCATTCGGAGCGATGCTGGGCCTCGGCGTTCTGTTCTGCGCGATGACGCTGACCTGGCTCGCGGGGTATGCGGTCGTGGTCGCGAGGGCGGGCGGCGTCCTCGGGCGGCCGCGGGTCCGGCGGACAATCGACGCCGTCACCGGGACGATCCTCGTCGCGTTCGGGATCCGGCTGGCGGCCGAGCCCGCCTGAAGCGGCTGCCGCCGAGTCAATAGCCCGACTAAGGTTCCGACCGCTCCAGCTCCCGGACGCGGTATCCGACGCCGGGCTCGGTGACGATCAGGTCGCGCAGCCGGCCGTCGCGGTCCGCTGCGGCCAGTTTTCGGCGGAGCTGGCTGACGTGGACGTAGACGTAGCTGTCCTCCCCCTGGTACGCCTCGCCCCAGACGGCGCGAAGGAGCCGGCCCTTCGTCACAAGCCGTCCGGCGTTCGCGAGGAGCACGCGCAGGATCTCGAACTCGCGCGGGGTCAGCTCGACCTTCCCGCCGTCGACGCGCGCCTCGTGGCGAGCGGCGTCGAACTCCAGCGGGCCGACGACGAGGCGGCCGGCCTGATCCGCGGCCCCGCCGGCGGCGCGCCGAACGACCGCGCGGAGCCGCGCGTTCAGCTCGTCGACCCCGAAGGGCTTCGTCACGTAGTCGTCGGCACCGCGCTCGAGGGCAACCACCTTCTCGGCCTCCTCGTAGCGACCCGACAGGATCACGATCGGCGTCGTGGCCTCCCGCCGGATCCGGCCGACGACGTCGAGGCCGTCGACGTCGGGCAGGCCCAGGTCCAGGAGGACGACGTCGGGCCGACGGCTCTCCCAGCGGGCCAGCGCCGTCCGGCCATCCTCGGCTTCGGCCACCCGGTAGCCACGGGCCGTGAGCTCGCGGACGAGTGCCGCCCGCGTCTCGGCGTCGTCCTCGACCACGAGGACGTGCGGGCCGGATGGCTCGCGTGCTGCCGTCATGCCCGTCCGTCCGGCGCGAACTCGAGTGCGACCGTCGCCTTCGGCAGATCGAGATCGATCGCGAGGCCGCCGAGCTGGCTCCGCCGGGCCGTCGCTCGGCCGCCCGTCGCCTCGATCAGGCCGAACACGACGGCCAGCCCGATCCCGGTTCCTGACCGGGAGCCGAGGGCCGTGCCCGGCACCCGGTAGAACTTCTCGAAGATCCGATCGAGCGTCTGGCTCGGGACACCCGGCCCGGCGTCCTCGATCGTCAGACGGACCATCACCCCGTCGCCCGGCAGGTGCGCCGAGATCCGGATCGCCGTCCCCGGCGGCGTGTACTTGATCGCGTTCTCCAAGGCGTTCGTCACGGCTTCGTCGAGGAAGACCGGGTCGACGTCGACCGGCGGTGCGTCCGCCAGCTCCACCGTCAGGGGCCGGTCGCCGAGTCCGGGCCGGAGCCGTTCGATCGTCTGGCCGACGAGATCGTCGAGCTCGTACACGTCGCGCTCTGCCCGAAGCGCGCCGGCCTCGATCCGGCTGAGGTCCAGCAGGTTCGTGACGAGGCGGTTCAGGTACTCCACCTCGCGATCGATCGCGTCCGCGCTCGCCTGTTGGTCGACGGCACTCAGATGCATGTCGGGCCGGAGCGTGCCGGCCGCGGCGCGGATCGTCGCGAGCGGGGTTCGCAGGTCGTGCGAGACCGACTGGAGCAGGGCCGACTTCAACGCGTCGCTTTGCCGGGCGATCTCGGCCGCCCGGGATTCCGCGGCGAGCCGGTCCTGGGCCACGGCCTGCCCGATCTGGTCGGCCGCCGCCGAAAGAAGCCGGGTCTCGGTCCGATCCGGCTCGCCGTGGCCGCGATCACGGGCGCCCCAGATGGAGCCGAACTGGCGACTGCCCGCCTCGATCCGGACGCGATACGCGTCGCGCTCGGGGCGGCTGGTGCCTCGCACCGTCCCGCGCCGGCTCGGATCCGGTTGATGGACGCGGCTCCAGCGAGCCGGGGCCTCATCCGGTGTCCGCTGGAGGACATGGTGGAGCCCCGGCAGAGCCGGATGCGGATCGGTGCCGGTGTCGGCGACGACCCGCTCGGGGGTGTCGTCGGCGGACAGCCCGATCCAGATCCGGTCCATCGCGGTCTCGCGGCGAAGGATCTCGGCGATCGTCGGCAGGACCGCCGGCGTGGACTCGCGCGTCGCGAGCTCGCGGCTGACCTGGAACAACGCCACGGCCTCCCGCTCCCGTGTCCGGGAGTCCGCGGTGCGGGCGCGCTGGATCGCGACGAGCTGGCCGACGACGATCCCGATCGAGAGCAGGAGGATGAGGTTCAACCACTCGGTCGGGTCGTGGACCGTGAGATTGAAGATCGGCTGGATGAACAGGAAGTCGTAGAGGAGGAATGACGCGACCGCGGCGGCGACCGCGCCCCACGTTCCCGCGACGAATGCGGTCGCGACGACAGCACCCAGGTAAACCGACGCCGCGTTCGGAACACCGAGCCCCTCGAGGATCGAGATCGCAACGGTCGCGAGAGCGAGGGAGCCCGCCGCGACGGCCGTTAGCTTGGGGAGTGTCGTCCGATCGAACCTGCGCACGCAACGATCGTAGGCGCGATACGACGCGAGCGAGCGCGCCCCGAGAGCCGACGAGGCACGCGATCGCCGTACGATCCCGCCATGGCCGATCAGGAGGACGTCCGCCGCACCGCCCTGACCCTGCCTCTTGCGACCGAGGATCCGTCATCGTTCCGCTTCCTCGTCGGCGACAAGGCGTTCGCCTGGCTCTGGCTGGAACGGGTCGCGCCGAAGGGCCCTCGCGTCCCGAACCCCGACGTCCTCGCCGTTCGGGTCGCCGGCCAGACCGCGAAGGACGCCCTCCTCGCACTGGACGAGTCGATCTTCTTCACCGAGCCGCACTACGACGGCTATCCGGCGGTCCTGATCCGGCTATCGGCAATCGATCGCGAGCTCCTGCAGAGCGTCCTCACCGACGCGTGGCGGACGCGGCTCTCGAAGCGCCGGCTCAAGGAGCTCGAGGCGCTCGAGGCGTCCGGGGCGCCGCAGGCTGGGGAGCGACCGCCGGCGAGCTGAGACGCCATACGCGCTCGCCGTCCTCGATCTCGTCCGTCGCGGTCAGCCCGATCCGTCGCGCGACCGCCGCCGAGGCAGCGTGGTCCGGGTGGATGTGGGCGACGATCGTCGCGACCCCGTCGCGGAGGAGCCACCTCACGACCGCCTTCGCCGCTTCCGTCGCGTAGCCGCGTCCCTGGAACGGGACGCCGACGACCCAGGCGACCTCCGCGCCGGCGCCCGGGCCGGCGACCGTCGCCTGGATGTACCCGAGCGGCGAGCCAGCCGGACGGGCGCGGACGATCCAGTTGTGCCAGGCGTCGGATCCGTCGGCCGGTCCGGCGAGCTGGCGGCGGTAGCGATCGGCGAGGGTC
>DASXTH010000221.1:0-5933 GCA_036505555.1 Candidatus Limnocylindrales bacterium
GGTCGAGCTCACGCCGGCGGCCCGCCAGGTGATCGTCCGCGAGGGCACGGATCCCCTGTATGGCGCGCGCCCGTTGAAGCGGACGATCCAGCGGCTCGTCGAGAACCCGCTCGCACGGGCGCTGCTCAAGGGCGAGTTCTCGCCGGGCGACACGATCCGCGTCGACGCCGACCCCGTTTCGGGGACGCTCGTCTTCCAGACCGACCGCTCGACGGTCGTGACCGAAGCGGCCAACCGTCGCGATGCCCGCGGCGGGGCGTCCGACGGGGACGACGAGCCGGTGGCGGCGGGGGTGAGCCGGCGCCGATCGAAGACTGTCCTCGACCTGCCGGAGCTCGACGACCAGAAGCGGGACCGTGACGGCGGCGAGCTCGTCAATTGAGCGTCGGTCCGGGCGGCTGATGCGGTTCGCCGACGCCGTCGATCGCCTGGCGGTCCTGCCATCACCGCTCCCCGCGGGGCGGTCAGACCTCCAGCCGGTCTTCACCGACGGGCGGCTCCGGCCGCGGCTCACGCCGACGACAACGGCCCGCGCTGCAGCCGTCCTCGTTTTGGTGTTTCCCGATGCAGACGGCGAGGCGCGCCTGGTTCTGACCGAGCGGATGAGCTACGACGGCCTGCACAGCGGCGAGGTCAGCTTCCCTGGTGGCAAGGCCGAGCCCGGCGACAGCGATGCCGCCGCCACCGCGCTCCGCGAGGCAGCCGAGGAGGTCGGTCTCGACACTGCGGCCGCCCGCGTCCGGGTCATGGGCGCGCTCGACGAGGTCTTCATTCCGGTGAGCGACTTCCGGATCACCCCGATCGTTGCCGTCGCCGAACGGGCGCCCTCATTGCTGCCGCATCCGGACGAGGTCGCCCGGATCCTCCTCCCGACGGTCAGCGTGTTCTTGCCCACGGCCGAGATCGAAATCGTGGAGCGGACGATCGGCGACTGGCCGATCCGTTATGGCGGCTTCCGGGTCGACGGCCTCCACGTATGGGGCGCCACGGCGCGGATCTTGGGTCAATTGGGGGCGGTTCTCCAACCCCAGTAGGGCTGTCGATCGCAGGCGGCAAGTGCCGAAAGGTTCACCGCGGGCGACGAAGAATTCTTCACGGCGTCGGCGCCGTTTCTTCACGCACATCGCGGCCGCGCGGTGTCATCGTGGCGGCGGCCCGTCGGCGCACTTCGGGGCGTCGCACCGGGACCTGCGGGGCCGCCGGCCCCGCCTCGCGGACCGGGAGTCGCGACCTGTCGCGCTCCCCTGGGAGGTTGCGCCATGCGCAAGACGCTCCTGTCCCTGGCTCTCCTCGCCTTGGTCGCGAACGCGTGTGGCGGCAGTGCCAGCTCGACGCGCGGCCCCAACCAGGGCGCCGCCCCGCCGGTCGATCACCACCTGCCAACCTACCCGCCGGTGCAGCCGCCGGCTCCCGCGCCCACACCGTACGGCGGTGTCACCTACCAGGATCCCGGCGAGAACCCGTGGGTCGATCCGAACCGCGACGAGCACTCGACGTTCGCCCTCGACGTCGATACCGCCTCCTACACGATCGCCCGGCGCTACGTCCACGACGGACATCGGCCGGATCCCGCGAGCATCCGGGTCGAAGAATGGGTGAACGCGTTCGACCAGGGCTACCCGGCACCGGAGGAGGACGCGTTCGCGATCCTCGCCGACGGCGGGCCGACGCCGTTCAGCGCGGAGGACGAGGTGCTCCTCCGGATCGGCCTCCAGGCCCGGGCAGTCGCGAACCGCGATCGCCAGCCCGTGTCGCTGACCTTCGTCATCGATACGTCGGGCTCGATGGCCCAGGGCGAGCGGCTCGAGATGGTGAAGGACGCGATGCGGATCCTCATCCGCGGGCTCGGCAAGGGCGACCGCGTCTCGATCGTGACGTTCGGCAATGAGGCGGTGGTCGCGCTCGGCCCGACCGCGGCCGAGGACGAGGGTCCGATCCTCGACGCGATCGACCGGCTCCAGCCTGGAGGGTCGACGAACCTCGAGGCGGGTCTCCGCCTCGGCTACGAGCTGGCCCGTCGAATCCTCACGGAGAACGGGATCGACCGCGTCGTCCTCGCCTCGGACGGCGTCGCCAACGTCGGGCTCACCGATCCCGATTCCATCCTCGAGTCGATCAGCCGCGACGCGTCGGCCGGGATCGAGCTGGTGTCGGTGGGCGTCGGGATGGGCAACTACAACGACGTCCTCCTCGAGCAGCTCGCCGATCACGGCGACGGCTTCTACGCCTACATCAACACCCGTGACGAGGCCCGCAAGCTCTTCTCCGAGAACCTGACGAGCACGCTCCAGACCGTCGCCCTCGATGCGAAAGCGCAGGTGACATTCGACCCGAAGACCGTCGCGAGCTACCGGCTCGTCGGCTACGAGAACCGGGCGGTTGCCGACCGCGACTTCTCGAACGACGAGGTCCCGGCGGGCGCGATCGGCGCCGGCCACGCGGTCACCGCGTTGTACGCGTTGCAGCTCCAGCCGGAGGTCGGGCCGCGGAGCCCGATCGCCCGCGTCACCGTTCGCTGGACCGACCCCAACCGCGGCGGCGCGCGCGATCTCGGACGCGACGTCACGGTCGCGGATCTCGCCGGCTCGTTCACCGACACCGACCCGCACTTCCGGCTCGATGCGATCGTCGCCCAGACGGCGGCGGTCCTGCGCCGCAGCGAGTCGGCCGGTCTGGTCGATATTCGCGACGTCGCCGACGTCGCGGCGCGCGAGAGCCGAAACCTGCCGCCGACCGACGATGTCCACGACTTCCTCGACCTGCTCGACGAGCTCGGTCAGCTCCGCAACTAAGCCCGCCCCGGCGATCGACTTTCCCGCGTCGGCCGGTGTCCGTGGAGGAGCGGCACCGGCCGACGACCTCGTCCGGCTGGGCCGCGCGCCCAGGGCGCGCCAACCTCAGTGCGGCTCGCCGGCGTTCGGATCCTCCGGGAGGCGGTACTCGTGGCCGCTCGGTGTGCCCTCGCCGCGGCTGACGACCTTGATCCCCGATCCCAGCGCGGGCACGGCGTGGCCCTCGAGGATGCCGCGGAAGTCACGGTCGTCGGGTCCGGCGAGCTCGACGACGAAGGCGCGCATGTGGCCGTGGTCGGCCCAGGCTCCGTGCGGCACGTCCGGGGGCCATAGGACCGCCTCGCCGGCCGCGACGCGCAGCGACTCACCGTCGACGACGACCCAGCCGCCGCCCTCGATGACGATGAACCACGTCGTGTTCGGGTTGGTGTGCGGCTCGATCCGGCCGTTCCGCGCGAAGGCGAGCTCGCTGATCATCCCGCGGGCGTCGTTGTGGATGACCTGACCCGTCACCCCGATCGTGCCCGGCGGCCCGTCCGGCCGGCGATGGCCGACCCCGAACCGAACGACCTCGATCGGCACGGCCGCGCGCGTCGCGGCGCCTAGCGTCGCCGGCGGCTGCGGCTCGAGCGCCCGCGCTGGGCGTTCGGGCGGGTGCCGCCCGCGCGGACGGCCTTCGCCGCCTTCGGTCGGATCGTCGACTCGGGATGGGCGAACTTCGAGCGCGTGAAGTAGCGCTGCTTCGCGAGCTTCTGCTCGTAGACCTCGAACATCGGCGGGAACCGGACAAACCGGACCCAGACCATGACCGAGAGCCCGGAAACGAGGATCACGAGCAGGACGATCAGGTAGAAGTTGAACACCGCCGCGACGAGGATCAGGCCGAACAGGCTGATCCCCGTCCAGAGGAGCCACTCCCACATGTCGAGGTACGGTGCGTGGCGATGGAGGGCCTTCGTCCGGGCGTTGTAGAGCACGACGAGGGCGACGAGAAGGACGATCGTCGCGACCCACGTCGGGGTGTAGATGTCGTGGAATCGGTGCGCGTCGAACCGCGTCAGAAAGTATTCCCACCAGGGATCGTGGACCACCGTTCAACCTCGTTGATAAGCGTTCGATGGTGGAATCCACGGCGCCGGAGCGCCCGGTGCACGTCGCCGTTGACGACGGAGTATGCCATGGGCCGCGCTATACTCGGCGCCGAGTCGAGCGTGCGCGACCATGCGGTGAGAGCTCCCGCGTCGGAGGAGGAGAAGCCCGGGTGCGAGCCCTGCTGTCGGTCGCGAACCGCGACGGGATCGTCCCGCTGGCAAGGGATCTGCTGGCCCTGGACGTCGAGGTCTACGCAACCGACGGCACGCGCGAACACCTCGCCGCCGACGGGATCGACGTCCGACCCGTCTCCGAGCTGACCGGTCTCCCGACCCTCATCGGCGGCCAGGTCAAGACATTCCATCCGGCGATCTACGCCGGCATCCTCGCCCGGCGCGACATCCCCGCCCAGATGGAGGAGCTGCTCGAGCAGGGCATCGGCGCGATCGACATCGTCGTCGTCAACGTCAGCCCGTTCGCGCCGGCGGTCGGGGAGAAGCTCGTCGCGATCGACGACGCGATCGAGATGATCGATGTCGGCGGGGCCGCGTTGCTCGGAGCGGCCGCGCGGAACGGCGCCGGGGTCGCCGCCGTCGGCAGCCCCGAGCATTACCACAAGCTGATCGCCGAGCTGAAGCGTCACCACGTCGTCAGCGCGGAGTTGCGTGCGCAGCTCGCGGCCGACGCGTTCGGCGAGGTGGCCGCCTACTACGCCGAGATCGCTGCCTACCTCAACCAGATCTCGAACAATATCTTCCCGAAGCGGCTCGCTGTCGTGCTCGAGAAGGTCGACGACCTGCGCTATGGCGAGAACCCCCACCAGCGCGCCGCCTTCTACCGCGAGACGACGCACCGGAGCGGGACCCTCGCCGACGCGACTCAGATCCGCGGCGATCGGCCCTCGTTCAACAACTACCTCGACCTCGACACGGCCTACCGTATTGCGCAGGACTTCACCTCCCCGACGGTCGCGATCGTCAAGCACACCGACCCGGTCGGGATCGCGTCGGGCGACGAGCTCGTCGAGGCCTACCGCCACGCGCTCGAGACGGACGCGGTCGCGGCGTTCGGCGGGATCGTCGGCGTCAACCGCGAGCTCGATGGTTCGACCGCCCGCGAGATCGCGGCCAATTCCTACGAAGCCGTTGTCGCGCCGGCGTACAGCCAGGCCGCGCTCGGGATCCTCAAGGCGAAGGCCGGACTCGAGATCCTGGCCGTCCCGCCCGATCCCACAGAGGGCATGCGCGACTACGGGATCGCGAGCCTCGACTTCAAGCGCGTCGCGGGCGGGCTGCTCGCCGAGACCCTCGACGAGGTCGGGCTCGACCGTGGCCGGCTCCAAGTGGTGACGAAGCGGCGGCCGACCCTCGACGAGCTCAACGACCTGCTGTTCGCCTGGCGCTCGGTGTGCCATGTCCGCTCGAACGCGATCGTCCTCGCCCGGGGCGGCGCGACCGTCGGGATCGGTGCCGCGCAAGCGAGCCGCCAGACATCGGTCGAGATCGCCCTGCGCAAGGCCGGCGACCGGGCGAAGACCGCGGTGATGGCGAGCGACGCCTATTTCCCGTTCCCCGACGGGATCCAGATCGCGGCCCAGGCCGGCGTCACGGCGATCATCCAGCCCGGTGGCTCGATCCGCGACGAGATGGCGATCGAAGTGGCCGATCGACATCACCTCGCAATGGTCTTCACCGGTCGTCGGCATTTCCGCCACTGATGGGCTGACCAATCATGGAACAACTCCTCGCTCTCGAGATGATCCGCGTGACCGAGGCCGCGGCCATCGAGTCCGCGCGGTTCATGGGTCGCGGCGAGAAGGACGAGGCCGACCGCTCGGCCGTCGAGGCGATGCGCCGCACGATGGACGAGATCGAGTTCGCCGGGACGATCGTCATCGGCGAGGGCGAGCGGGACGAAGCGCCGATGCTCTGGATCGGCGAGCCGGTGGGCCGTCGGACGCCGGCCGGCGTCGACGACAACCCCGAGATCGACATCGCCGTAGACCCGCTCGAGGGCACGAACCTCGTCGCTCACGGCCAGGCCGGCGCG
>DASXTH010000222.1:0-12846 GCA_036505555.1 Candidatus Limnocylindrales bacterium
GTCGGGTGGGATCAGGATGCCGTTCGTCCCCACGATCGTCTCGAGGAAGACCGCGGCGATCGATTTCGCGCCCTCGTAGCGGATGACGTCCTCCAGGCCCTGCAGGCTCTCGGCCACGGGACGTGGTTCCGCCTCTCCCCAGCGATGCGTATCGGGGTAGCGCACGACCCCGACGATGCCGGGCTCGTTGGCCCAGCGCCGCGGGTCGCCGGTCAGCGTCATCGCCCCGAGCGTCGCGCCGTGGTACGCGCGGTAGCGGGCGAGGATCTTGTGACGGCCGGTGAACGCGCGGGCGAGCTTGATCGCGTTCTCGATCGCCTCGGCGCCGCCGAGCGTGAAGAAGACCTTGTCGAGGTCTCCCGGGAGGATCTCCGCCAGCTTCGCGCCGAGGCGCGCCCGCGGCTCGGTGGCGAACGCGGGCTGGACATACTGGAGCTTCGTCGCCTGGGCGGTGATCGCATCGATGACCCGCCGATCGCCGTGCCCGATGTTCACCGACATCAGCTGGCTGTTGAAATCGAGGATCCGCTGGCCTTCGGGCGTGTACAGGTAGACGCCCTCGGCGCGGTCGATCGCGATCGGATCGATCGCGCCCTGCGCGGACCACGAGAAGAACGTGTGCTCGCGCGAGAGACGGACGATCTCCTCGCTCGACATCGTGGTCGCAGGTTCGACGGCCATGGAGGAGCTCCCGATGGGGTTCGGACGGTGGTGCGGATTGTCGCAGATGACGCCAGCCCGCTGACCGTCGGCGCACGGTACATGACGCGCCCTGACCGCCCTGGCGGGAGAATGCGACCACGACCGACCGTGACGGCAAACGAGGAGACCGAACGATGGACCACGCGACGTTCCAGGCCTGGCTCGATCGCTACATCGCCGCCTGGCGCTCCGGCGATCCGAGCGACATCGGGGCCCTGTTCAGCGCCGACGCGTCGTACTCCTATGGCCCCTACCGCACGCCGGTGAGCGGTCGCGAGGCGATCGTCAAGGACTGGACCGACAACCCCGACGCGCCGGGCTCCTGGGAGGCCGAGTACCGGCCGCTCGCGGTCGACGGCGACGTCGCCGTCTCCGTCGGGGAGTCGCGCTACGTGAACGGCAAGAAGTACAGCAACATCTTCGTCTGCCGCTTCGATGGCGAGGGACGATGCACCGAGTTCCAGGAGTGGTTCATGGAGCCGCCGCGGAGCCAACCGAGCTGAGGCGAACGCGCGGTCAGGCGCGGCGGTAGATGACGAACGGGTTTTGGAGCGGATGCCGGCCGTAATGGCCGAGCCAGATGCGGCGGACCGGCAGCAGCGATCCGTTCATCCGGCCGCTGAAGCCGAGCCGGGTCGCGCACTCGGTCGTGAAGTCGAGGCCATCGAGGTGGCCGTAGTTGCGGAATCGATAGGTCACGCTCAGCCGGTCGGCGCTGACGGTGAACGTGTCGCCGGGCTCGAGCGCGTAGCCCTTGACGTGGAGCGGCTTGTTCGCGCGGATCGTGCCGCTGAAGCCGACCAGGTCGGTTCCGACGTGGGTCACCCGCAGATGCCAGCCGGTCGCGTCGTGCCAGATGTAGTCGCCCGCCGCCGAGCCGGCAGCGAACGGGGGCTTGCCCTGAACGGACAGCGGCCAGGCGCCGCCGGTGCAGGCAGCGGTCGACCCATCTGTCAGCGGAGCCGTCGTCGCGGCAGCGACCGTCGCCGGCAGCATCAGCCCGAGCAGCGCGGCCGCGAGACCGAGGCCGAGGGCGATCCCACCCGAGCGGCGGCGGCGGGGCGTCTGCGGAGTGTCCGTCATCGTCGTCACGTCCTTCCCTTCGTCCCGACCCATCCCGAGCGTGGGCCGGCGGGACGACCGTAGCCCGGCGAACGCGGCCATCGCGCCCCGCGGAGCACCCGGTACGGTAAGGCGCGCGTAAGACGGCGCCGGCGGGTTGCCATGCCATCGCTTGGGCCATTCTTTCGCCCGGCCCACTCACACGGAGCGACCCGCGCGCACCACGGCCCGGCGGTCGTTGTACGCTCGCGTCCTTCCGACCGAACCATCACGATCGAGCGAGGGTCGACATGCCGCGCATCGTCCGAGGAGCGCTCCTCCAGGCCAGCTGGACCGGCGACAAGGAGTCGATGATCCAGAAGCACGAGCAAGCCGCCCACGAGGCGAGCAAGCAGGGCGCCCAGGTCATGCTCTTCCAGGAGCTGTTCTACGGCCCGTACTTCTGCCAGGTCCAGGATCCCCAGTACTACAGCTACACCGAGCTCATCCCCGACGGCCCGACCACGAAGCGGATGCAGGACCTCGCCAAGCAGACCGGGATGGTCCTCGTCGTCCCGATGTACGAGGAGGACGCCCAGGCGTCGGGGATCTACTACAACACGGCGGCGGTCATCGACGCGGACGGCTCGTACCTCGGGAAGTATCGGAAAACCCACATCCCGCATGTCAAGGGCTTCTGGGAGAAGTTCTACTTCCGGCCCGGCAACACCGGCTACCCGGTGTTCGAGACGGCGGTGGGCAAGGTCGGCGTCTACATCTGCTACGACCGCCACTTCCCCGAGGGCGCCCGGGCCCTTGGCCTGAACGGCGCCGAGATGGTGTTCATCCCGAGCGCGACTTCGCGCGGGCTGTCGGAGTACCTGTGGCGGATCGAGCAGGTCTCGCACGCGGTCGCCAACGGTTATTTCGTCGGGACGATCAATCGCGTCGGGATCGAGAAGGACTACGGCGAGGACGACTTCTACGGCCAGAGCTACTTCGTGAACCCGCGCGGCCAGTTCATTGGCGATCTCGGGTCCGCGTACGATGAGGAGCTGATCGTCCGCGACATGGATCTCGACCTGATCACCGAGGTCCGCCAGACGTGGCAGTTCTTCCGCGACCGGCGGCCCGACGCGTACGAGGATCTCGTCCGACCGTAAGAACCGCGCGAACGAATGCGGCACCGCCGTCCGCCGAGCGCGGGGTGGCCTGAGCCTTCTTCGCTGCCCGCCCGCGCCGGCGCGTCTCTCTCGCACGCGCCTCCCGGCTCCGAGCCATCGTTGTACCCTCGCGGTCACGAAGGAGCGCGCATGCAGTTCGGCTTCACGCTCAAACCGGAGAGCAGCCTCGAGCGGACCGTCGCCCTCACTCGTCAGGCGGAGGCCGCGGGGTTCGCCTACGGCTGGCTGTTCGACTCGCACGTCCTGTGGCGTGACCCGTATCCGCTCCTGACGCTCATGGCCCAGGCGACTGAGCGGATGCGTCTCGGGACCTGCGTCACGAACCCCGGGACCCGCGAGCCCAGCGTGACCGCGTCGACCCTGGCCACGCTCGACGAGCTCAGCGAAGGCCGGATGGATCTCGGGATCGGACGGGGCGACTCCGCGCGGCGGGTCCTCGGCAAGCCGCCGACGACGATGGCGAACCTGGAGGAGGCGATCACCGTCATCCGGGCCCTCGTGGCCGGCGAGACGATCGCCTACGAAGGGACGAACCTGCACTTCCCGTGGACCCGCGGCTGGGAGCTGCCCGTGTGGGTCGCAGGCTATGGCCCGATGGCCCTGGCGATGACCGGCCGGGTCGCCGACGGAGTGATCCTCCAGCTCGCCGATCCCGACCTGATCGCGTGGTTCGTCGGCCAGATCCGCGCAGCCGAGACGGCCGCCGAGCGGCCCGCGGGCTCGGTCCGGATCCAGGCCGCCGCGCCGGCCCACGTCGGCGACCTCACGCTCTGCCGTGACCGGACCCGCTGGTTCCCGGCGCTCGTCTCGAATCATGTCGTGGACCTCGTGAACAAGTACCCGCGCGACCAGCTGCCCGAGGCCCTCACGGGATACATCCGCGACCGCGAGGGCTACGACTACCTCCATCACGCCGAGGTCGGGTCGTCGAATGCCGGGTTCGTCGGTGACGAGGTGACCGACCGCTTCTGCGTCCTCGGCTCGGTTGAGGACCACGTCGCGAAGCTCGAGCGGCTGGCGGCCTCCGGGGTCGATCAGTTCAACATCTACCTGATGAACGGCGACGAGGAAGACGTCCTCGAGGTCTACGGTCGGGAGATCATCCCGGCCCTCAGCGGCCGGGTCGCCACGAGCTCCTGACCGAGGGCCGAAAGGGTCGCGGATCACCCACCGACGTGGTGCACCCCCGCACCGGCTGCTCGGGCGGTGGTGCGGTCCGGTCCGGTTCGTGGGGGGTCCCTGGCCGGATCGGGGGACTGTGCCAGATCGCCGCGGCGAGGGACGATCCCGTCCCCAAGAACCGCCGTCGGAGGATCGTCCCGTGTCTCGCCTGTCCGCCGCCCTCCGCCGCCACGATCCGTACTGGGACATGGACGGAGCGGGGGCCCGCCGCCAGCGCTTCCAGCGTCGCTTCGTCCGCTTCCTCACCTGGATGCTGATCGTCGTCATCCTGGGCGTTTCCGCGACGCGCCTGCCCGCGATCGACCCCGAGTACCTGATCCGCGGTGATGGTCGCCCGATCCTTGCGGGCGTACTCCTCACGATCCTCGCGTCTGCCACGCTCCTCGCGCTCGCTCGGATCCGGAACGTCAGTCGCAGCTGACGGGCGTGGTGTCGATCGGCACCGAAAACTCGCCTCGCGACGCCCGGTCGGTCGGGTCTGGGGGCGTCCGGACAGGTTCATAGGCCGCCCGTCATGTAGACAACGGGACCCCTGCCGACCGGACACTCACGCTTCGGATCACAGAGTCACCGGAGGGACCCTGTCGTGCCATCGAGGCCGCATCATCGTCGTCGTGACATCGGGCACGACCCGTCGCGTCGGCGCCGTCGGATCGTGCGCGGCGGCACGGCGTTCGCGATCGGACTCCTCGGCGTCGCCGCCCTCCTCTCCGTGGGAACGGGATCGGTCCTCGCCGCGACGTCGGTGAACCTCGACCAGTGGGCGAGCACCGACCTGGCCTGGCAGAACGGCAATCTCAACGGCAACAACTCGCGCTACCCCGAAGGCGGGATCGTGCCGTTCCGGATGGCCATGGAGGGCCTGTCGGTCGGCGTCCACTCGATCCATATCAACTACGACGTCACGGCCGGCGGCCACAAGGCCTACGACTTCCTCGCGACCTGGAACGTCACGAACGCGGCCGGCAAGGCCTGCGCGACGTCCGGCGGGGGGATCTCCTCGATGTGTCCCAGCCTGCCGGCGTCGACGTCCATGGCGTTCCCGACGGACATGTTCGTCATGGACGGCCTCTCGGTCCATGGGGCGCAGGTGTACTCCGCGGCCCCCCGCCGCCTGACGATCTGGGGCGGGACGATCCTCTCGATCTCGTCGGTTGCCCACACCGGGTCGGTCGACGGCAACAGCACCGGCGACATGCTCGTCCGCTTCCGCGCGTCGCGGAGCGCGGTCCTGCTGGCATGGGGCGGTCATCTGGCCCAGTCGGCGTACTGGAACCGGCTGAACGGCGGACCGTTGGACGGCGCGCGGATGGTGTCCGGGGCTCCGTGGCACATGCGAACCCTCCAGCTCGATGGCTCAGGCAACAAGAACCAGGACCGTTCGATCCAGCCGAGCGCGATCGTCGGTGAGCTGCCGCCGTTCGCCCTCTCGCCGACCCCGCCGCCCGCCGTCCCGGCCCGGACGCCGCGCCCGGGCGGGGACACGCCGAACAGCCCCGTCGGCAATCCGAACATCACGATCCCGCCGACTTCGACCGAGGTGCTGCCCGTGACGGCTGCCGACGAGAGCGCCGTCGCGACGGTGCTTGCCACGATCGCCGTGGGCCTGCTCGCAGGCGTCCCGGCGCTGCGGCGACGGCGCGGGCGCCGGTAGAGCCAGAGTCGCCGTTCGGTAGGTCCGTCGTTGGTCCGTTCGCCTAGGCGGACGGATCCGGCCGACATCGGTTCATCCGCGACCATCGTCGCGTGAGGCGATCGGCCTCGGTGCGACCGGAACTCGCTATCCTCGTGCCCTGCCCCGCTCGCCGATCCGCGGGCCCGGGCCTGGAGGAGGATCGATGCGCACGCTGATCACGAACGGCACGATCGTCACCGCCGACGGCTCGACCGCTGCCGACGTCCTCGTCGACGGCGAGACGATCGCCCGGATCGGCTCGGGTCTCGCCACCGAGGGCGTCACCGCCGACGAGACGATCGATGCAGCCGGGCGCTGGCTGATCCCGGGCGCCATCGACGTCCACACCCACATGGAGCTGCCCTTCGGCGGCACCTTCGCGAAGGACACGTTCGAGAGCGGGACCCGCGCCGCGGCATTCGGCGGGACGACGACGATCGTCGACTTCGCCGTCCAGTCGCGTGGCAAGAGCCTGCGCGAGGGCCTCGACGCCTGGCATGTGAAGGCCGAGGGCAACGCGGTCGCCGACTACGGCTTCCACATGATCATGAGCGACGTCAACGACGACACGCTCGCGGAGATGGACACGCTCGTCGCGGAGGGCGTCCCGGACTTCAAGCTCTTCACGGCCTATCCCGGCGTCTTCTACAGCGACGACGGCGCGATCTTCCGGGCCATGCAGCGGACCGCGCGGAACGGCGGGCTGATCATGATGCACGCCGAGAACGGGATGGCAATCGACGTCGTGGCCGCCGACGAGGTCGCCGCCGGCCACACCGATCCCTACTACCACGGCGTCGCCCGCTACCCGATCTTCGAGGGCGAGGCAACGAACCGCGTGATCCGCCTGGCCGAGGCGGCGGGCGTGCCGGTGTACATCGTCCACCTCTCCGCACGGGATGCGCTCAACGCCGTCCGCGACGCGCGCGATCGCGGTGTGAAGGCGTTCGCCGAGACCTGCCCGCAGTACCTGTTCCTGTCGCTCGACGACATGGGCGACGGCTTCAACGGCGCGAAGTTCGTGTGCTCGCCGCCGCTCCGTCCGGCCGATCACCAGGCCGAGCTCTGGACCGGGCTCGTCAAGGACGACCTCCAGCTCGTCTCGACCGACCATTGCCCGTTCGATTTCGAGGGCCAGAAGGAGCTGGGGCGCGGTGACTTCCGGAAGATCCCGAACGGCTTGCCGGGCGTCGAGGACCGGGTCGACCTCCTCCATGACGGCGGCGTCGTCGCGGGCCGGATCACGCGGGAGCGCTGGGTCGAGATCGTTTCGACGGCGCCGGCGAAGCTCTTCGGGATGTTCCCGCAGAAGGGCACGATCGCGGTCGGATCCGACGCCGACATCGTCGTCTACGACCCGAACGCGACGCGGACGATCAGCGCGACGACCCATCACATGGACGTCGACTATTCGTGCTACGAGGGGCGTCTGGTTCGCGGCCGCTCCGACGTCGTGCTGAGCCGCGGATCCGTGATCGTCCGCGACGGCGCGTTCACCGGACGGAAGGGCGCGGGTCGGTTCGTGAAACGCGCTCCGGCCGCCTTCGCCCGGATCAGCTGATCGCCGCTCGATGATGGGCCCGGCTGCCGACCCGCCCTCGATCACGATCCAGGCCGGCGTGGATCAGCTCGCCGGCGTGCGGGCGTTCGTCCGGGCGCGGGTGGCGGCGGCCGGCGGCGACGCGACGATGAGCGCCGATTTCGTCCAGGCCGTCGACGAGCTCGTCTGCAATGTGGTCGGACACGGCTACGCCGGCCGGCCCGGTACCGTCGAGGTCGCCTTCCTCGAGACGCCCGACGAGCTCGCGTTCCGGATCCGGGACGACGCTCCGCCGTTCGACCCGACCGCGGTCCCGGAACCGCCGTTCGACCAGCCGCTCGAGCGACGCCGGCTCGGGGGCATGGGCGTCCATCTGGCCCGGCACCTGACGGACGGGTTCGTCCACCGTATCCTGCCGACAGGCGGCAATGAGGTCACGGTCCGCAAGCGACGGACCCCCACGGGAGGCGCGACGGATGGACATCACGACCGATCGACCGAGCCCTGACGTCGCGGTCATCGGCCTCACGGGCGAGCTCGACGGCTCGAACTTCGAGGCCGTCATCGAGGCCGGACGGATCGCCCGGAACGGCGGTGCGCAGCGGATCGTGCTTGACCTCGCCGGCCTGACCTACATGGGAAGCTCCGGCCTCGTCGCGATCCACTCGATCGCGCTGCTTCTGCGCGGCCTCGAGCCGACCTCGCCCGAGGACGGCTGGCAGGCGATCCATGACCTCTCCTCGGCACCCGACACCGACGTCGACGCCGGCCTCTCACTCGCCGGGCTGCCGCCGTCGGTCGAGCGCGTCCTCGATCGGAGCGGAATGCTCGAGTTGTTCGCCGTCCACCCGGATCGCGAGACCGCGATCGCCGCGGCGACCGCCTGACGGCGGACCCGCTCGAGGCCCGTCCAGCATGGGATCCCCGGGCCTCGGGCGGCTCATCGACCCGGCGCGACTCGCAGACCTGCTCTCGGCCGCGGCGGGATCCGGTCTGGCGGTCCGGCTCGTCGACGCATCCGGTGCCGAGATCGCGGCGAGCCCGGGCGCCGCTGCCGTCCTCGACGGTCCCGGAGGGGCGGTCCTCGGCCGCCGTCGGATCGAGATCGATGGAGCCGCGATCGGCGAGATCGTGACCGGGGCGCCGATCGACGCCGACACGGCGGTCGCGCGCTCCCAGGCAGAGCTGGTCGGGCGGGCGATCGAGCTCGTCGTCGAGGAGGCGTTCGCGCGCCGGGCGATCGCGACGTCCGCCATCACCGACCTGCGCGAGCTGGCGCTCCTCTCGCGGCTGACGGCGACCCTCGCCACGATCATCGACCCGACGGAGATCGCACGGCATGTGCTCGACAGCGTGTCGCGGCCGCTCCATCCGCTCGCCGGCCTCGTGTTCGACGCCGACAGTGCGACAGTCCTCGCCTCGGCGGGGCCGGCTGACGCTGTCGCCGGGCTGCTCGCCGGTGCCCCGCCCCTCGTCGCCAGGCTCCGGGCGGAGGATCCGATCGTCGGCTCCTGTGCGGAGATCGCCCCGGACGGCGTCCCTGCCGACGCGGGCCGGCCGGAGACGACGGTGACCGCCGTACACCCGGCGTCCCCGCGGATTGGCGGCCGTCTCGCGGCGATCCTGCGGACCGCGCGCGGCGAGCACGGCTCGATCGTGCTCGCTCGGGCGGCCGGCTCGCCGGGCTTCGACGAGGCGAACCGCCAGTTGCTCGCCTCGGTCGCCACCCAGGCCGCGCTCGCCCTTGAGCGCGGAGCGCTCCAGCGGGTCGTCGTGGAGCGGCGGGCGTTCGACCAGGAACTTGCGATCGGGCGGCGAATCCAGATCTCGCTGATGCCTCGGCGGTTCCCGGAGATCGAGGGCTGGCAGATCGCCAGCGCCTACGAGCCGGCCCGCGAGGTCGGCGGCGACTTCTACGACGTGTTCCGCCTCCGCGACCGGCGCGACTGTCTGGGCCTCGTCGTCGCCGACGTGACCGGCAAGGGCATCCCCGCGGCGATCCTCATGGCCGACGCGCGCGGGCTCATCCACGCCGCGGCCGACCACGGCGACGACCCGGCCGAGACGCTGTCCCGGGTCAACCGGATCCTCGTGGGCGAACGCGGGAGCGGGCTGTTCGTCACCGTCGCCCATGCCCGGCTCGACGCCGGGACGGGTCGCCTCCGCCTCGCCCGGGCCGGCCACGACCCCGTCCACGTCCTCCGAGCCGACGGCCGGCTGGAGATCCTCGATCCGCCGGGTCGGCTGATCGGCATGGTCGATGACATCGGGACCGCGTCGTGCGAGGTCATCCTGGACCCGGGCGATGCGTTCATCGCCCACACCGACGGCGTCACGGACACCCGCTCCGAGGACGGCGCGTTCTACGGCGAGGAGCGCTATCGGGCCCTCCTGCGCGGGCTCGTCGGTCGGTCGGCGGCCGAGATCGTCGAGGCGGTCGACGGCGACGTCCGGGCCTTCCGCGGCCTGGCCGAGCCGGCCGATGATCTGACGCTCCTCGTCGTTCGGCGGGAGCAGGGATCCTTCGCCGCCGGCTGAAATTGTCGAGCCCGCGAGGATCCGGTCGTCGTTGGTTCGGGACCCGCGCAGCGGACGTTCCGCGCCGGGGCCCCCGAACCGAGGAGACGCGATGCGCTACCTGTTCCTGCTCTGGGGTAACGAGGCGGCCGAGCTCGCGATGAGCGTCGAGGACCGGCGCGCGATCGTCGTGGCCCACGGCGCGTTCCTGCGGGGGCTCGTCGATGCGGGGCGTTCGGCGACCGGCGAGCCGCTCGGCCCGTCGCAGGAGGCGATCGTCTACCGGCCGCGCCGGCCGTCGGCGACCGACGGCCCATACCTCGAGACGAAGGAGCAGCTCGGCGGCTTCTACGTCGTCGAGTGCCGCGATCGGGATGACGCGCTCGAGGTCGCCCGCGGGATCCCCGCCAGCCCCGGCCTCGTCGTCGAGATCCGGGCGATCCCCGACTAGGGCGGCGCGGGTCGGATCGGCCGATCCGGGCTAGACTCGGGCGGACCCCCACGCCCTGCCTGAGGTCGACTTGCCCGCCGATCTGCTGCTTCCCCTGTTCGCCGTGACCCTTCTCGCGAACGCGTTCCTCGTGGCAGCGGCGATCCGCAGCCTGCGCCGCGGGTCAGGCGGAGCGCCCTCGGCCCGCCTGGAGCGACCGGTGGGCGCGCCGACGAGAGTGGCGGAACCCGCGGCGCGGCCGTCGCCGGCGGAACATGCCGCGACCGCCGCCCCGGTGAAGCCGCCCGAGGCGCTCGATCCGTCGCGCGAAGCGCGGCCGCCGGCCCCTGCCGGCCGATCGGACGAGCCGCGGAGGACGCCGCGTCCCCAGCGCCCGGCGAAGACGTCGGCGGCGAACGCGGTGTCGACCGGCGAGCCGCGCCGGCGGGGTCGACGACGCTTCTCGCTCCCACCGCTGGACGACGACCACGAGAAGGTCAGCCGGTCGATCGAGTCCTTCCTCGCCGGGATCGACGTGACCGAGGCGGCGCCGGGCGCTGGCTCGATGGACGCGGACCCCGGGGCGGGCCACGACCTCACCCAGTCCGGTGCCCGGCGATCCGCGGGAGCCCAGACGATCGCGCTCGTCGCGGTCGCCGGGATCGCGGTCGCCGAGCGGCCCGCGGTCCCCCGTCGCAACGGGCGGGCGACGCGCCGCCCCGACGACGACGCCACGATCGAGGACGCCCTCGCGGTCGTCGAGCGATCGATCCGCGGTGCGGCGCGGGCGACCGACGTCGTCTCGGTCGGGAGCGGCGGCGTGTTCCGGATCGACCTGCCCGAGACGGGCGAGCTCGCGGCGCGGGCCTATCTCCGGCGGGTCCGAGCGACGGTCGATCCGGTCCTCGAGACGAGTGAGCGACCGCTCCGGCTGGCCGTTGCGACCGCCACGATGCTTGACGAGCCGATCCGCAATGCCGTCGCCCGCGCTGAGCATCGACTGATCGCGGCGCTCGACGCCGCCGACCACGCCGATCTCGACGCTCGTCACGTGATCGACGTCGCGGCTCTCGACGATCCTGCCCCCGAGCGGCGTGCCGCGGCCGACTGAGGGCTAGCGTCGAGCTTCGGTGGTCCCCGGTCGATCGTCGACGGGTCGCCCGCGGCGGACGGCGATCACTGCGAAGGCGCCGGCGAGCGCCGCGACCGCGACGACGATGGCGATCGCCTGCTCGGCGCGGAAGGGACCCACGACGACCGGATCGCGCCACGTCGACGCGACCGCCGCCCGCAGCGCCGCCCAGCCCGCCAACGCGAGCAGGAGGAGCCGGGCATCCGGCCGGCGAAGCGGCGGCACGAACGAGAGGAGAAGGACGACAACGATCAGGACGCTGGCGCCGATCCCCTCGATCGCCTGCGCCGGGATCGCCGGGATCGCCGGTCCGAGCGACCCCCAGGGCCCCGGCCCGGCGTAGGCCGTCGCCGGCTCGCCGCTCGTCGGCAGCCCCTGGCCGGTCCCGCCCAGGACCATGGCCAGCTTGCCGGCGGCGAGCACCACGAGCATCGGGAATGTCGCGACCCGGAGCCACGGCCCCGGCCGCCCGTCCAGCAGCCAGGCAACGAGCGTGCCGGTGAGGGCACCGCCGGCGACCGCGAGCGTCAGCTCGAGGCTCCCGACGGCAGGATCGAGGATCCGCCCCGTGTCGTCGCCGAAGAACGCCGGATGGAGAAGGACGTAACCGAGGCGACCCCCGACGACGGTGCCGGGGACGATGCCGAGGATGACGAACAGGAGGTCGTCGACCCGCAGACCGGATCGTCGGGCGCCGACACCGGCGAGGACGACGGCCGCGAAGATCGTCGCGGCGATCGCGACCGTCTCCCAGCGGACGGCGCCGTCCCCCAGATGCAGCAGCGGATCGAAGTCGAACGCGAGGACGGCGGTCGGCACGATGCGGGTCAGTGTACCGGCGGCCCGACCGCCGCCGCTGACCGAGCCGGAGCCGGGCGGCGAGCGCTCGCGCGACGCCGCCGAACCTTCGAAGGTTCCCGCTCATGGTGTCGGCTGCCCGACACTTCCCCTGTCGTCGCCGCGCTCACCGCAGCGTCGCGCGTGAGACGAGCATCGTCATATCGGCGGCGTGTCCCGGGGGGAACACAGACCGATGGGGACGGACGAGGGGTTGCCCGTCCCGGGGGTAGTCGGACCGCTGGACCCTGGGGGGAAAGGCGGTCCGCAGACGGCAGCGCCCGGCCTCCTGGGGGGAACGCCGGGCGCGGCCGTCGTCTTCGGATGGGGGAGACATGGGCGCTGCATCCACCCTGGCGATTCGCCTTCTCGGTCGCGTGGACGTGCGCGCCGGCGGACGTCCGGTGCGGATCGGGGGCCGCCACGCTCAGGCCCTGCTGGCCCTCCTCGTCCTGCGCCCGCGACCGCGCCTGCGGGACACGCTCGCGGCCGAGCTCTGGCCGGAGGCGGGCGTTCCATCCGCCGCGTCCCTCCGCCAGGCCCTGTGGCTGATCCGCTCGAGCCTGAGCGCGTCCGGAGTCGATCCCGATGCGTGGCTCGAGGCCG
>DASXTH010000223.1:0-2646 GCA_036505555.1 Candidatus Limnocylindrales bacterium
CACCGGGCCGCTGACCGAGTGAATCACGACTCGCGGCGCAGGGGCGCCGAACGCCCGGAGCTCTGCGAGCAGCGCATCCTGCGCCTCGCGCTCCCCCGCTCTCGACCGGCAGTGGAGGATCGCCGGCTTGCCGGTCTCGGCCGCGAGCACGAGGTTGCGGCGGAGATTCGCGAGCTGGGCGAGGATCGGCGAGAAGACGCGGTCATAGTCGAGCCCGGTCTCCCCGATCGCGACGACCCGCTCGTCTCGCGCCGAGGCCGCGATGACGGCCCAATCGTCGTCGTCGATCTTGGCGGCGTCGTGGGGATGGACGCCGACCGCGGCGTCGAGCCACGGCACCCGCCCGACCAACTCCAGCGCGGCCGCCGACGACCAGGCGTTCCAGCCCGGCACGAGGATCCGCTCGACTCCGGCCTCGCGCGCGGCGGCGATCACCGCGTCGACGTCGTCGTCGAAGCGATCGGACTGGAGATGGCAATGGGAATCGACGAGGCGCATCGGCGAATTGTCGTCGATGCGCCTCCGCGAGCTGTTCGAGTGGGCGATCAGCCGTTTGCGCCGTGGTAGAGCGCGAGCGGATTGCCCTCGCTGTCGGTCCCGGCGGCGAACCAGCCCATGCCCGGGATCTCCTGCTTTCCCGGTTCGTCGATGGTTCCACCGAGAGCTTTGACCTTCTCGATCGCGGCGTCGATGTCATCGACGTAGATGTAGTTTCGGGTCGTCTGCCCGGCCATCTCGCCGCGCCTGCCCAGGCCGCCGCCGAGCTCGCCCGGTCCCGCGGTGTACAGCGGGTAGCCATCGAAGCCCTGCATGTCGCGGAACTCCCAACCGAACACGCCCGAATAGAAGCGCTTCGCGCGCGCCTCGTCGTCGAACGGGATCTCGATGTGGTTGTACTCGCCGTGGGCAGGCATCGCGTGTCCTCCGGTTCTGCTGCCGCCGATGCCGGGCGGCGCGGCCGCATCTCGGGTCTAGTCTGCCGCGGTTTCCGTTTCCAGTCGGGGAAAGAGCGGTTCAGGCGCGGTCAACGTTCCGGGCTCGCCGGCGTGGGCGCCCCAGCGGAGCTCGTCGAGGAGCGGCGTGCCGCCGTTGCCGTCGGCGCCATATGGCCACGGATAGCCGAGCTGCGCGAACACGCGCGCGCCGGTCTGCGGCAGGAATGGCGCGGCCGCGAGCGCGACCAGCCGGCAGGCTTCCACCAGATCACCGAGGCCGGTCCGCAGCCGGTCTGCGGCCTCGGCATCACCCGCCTTCGCGGCCTTGTTCAGCTCCCACGGCTTCTCGGCGTCGACGAACCGGTTCGCGTCGCCGACGAACGACCAGATCGCCGCCAGGGCCTCGTGGAGCAGGCAGCCGTCGATCGCCGCGCGCAGCCCGTCGACCACGCTCGGCCAGCCGGCCGGCAACGGTCCGCCCGACCCCGGCGCAGGCCGCTCGCCCGCGAGATACCGGTTCGCCATGGACACGGTCCGGTTGACCAGGTTGCCGAAGTCGTTCGCGAGATCGGCGTTGTAGCGTCGCACGAACGACTCCCACGACACGTCCGCGTCGCGATCGAACGGGACCTCCCGGAGCGTCACGAACCGCGTCCCGTCCGCCCCGAATGTCGACACCAGATCGGTCGGCTCGAGGAAGTTCCCGCGGCTCTTGCTCATCTTCTCGCCCTGGACGGTCATGAATCCGTGGACCCAGACCCGCCGCGGCAGCTCGAGGCCCGCGCTCATCAGCATCGCCGGCCAGATGATCGTGTGGAACCGGTTGATGTCCTTGCCGATGACGTGGAGATCGGCCGGCCACCAGGTTGCGAACGCGTCGGGGTCGTCCGGAAAGCCGGCCCCGGTGATGTAGTTGATCAGCGCGTCGAACCAGACATAGATGACGCCCGCCTCCGGATCCCATGATCCGTCCTCGCGCTCGGCGCTCTCGCCGTTCTCGGCGATCGGGAACGGGATCCCCCAATGGAGCGTCTCGCGGCTGATCGAGATGTCGTCGAGGCCTTTGCGCAGGAACGCCAGCATCTCGTTCCTGCGGTACTCGGGCTGAACCCAGTCCGGATGGGCTTCGAAGTGCTCGAGCAGCCGGTCGCGGTACGCCGACAGGCGGAAGAACCAGTTCCGTTCGGTCAGCCACTGGAGCTCGACGTCGGGGTGGTTCGGGCAGCGGAAGCCACCCGCGGTCTCGAGGAGGTCGGAAGCCGCCTTGAAGCCCTCGTTCGGGCAGTACCAGCCCTCGTATGTCCCGAGATAGACATCGCCGTTCGCGTGCGCCCGGCGGACCATCTCCTGGCTCGCCCGCCGATGATCGGGATCGGTCGTGCGGATGAACCGGTCGGGTGCGATCTCGAGCGCGTCCTCGGCCGTCTGGAACAGCCCGACCATCTCGTCGACGAACTCACGAGTGTCCCGCCCCAGCTCCGAGGCACGCTGGGCGATGTTGACCGAGTGCTCGTCGGTGCCGGTCAGGAACCGGGTCTGGTCGCCGATCATCCGGTGCCAGCGCGCGATCACGTCGGCGCCGATCACCTCGTACAGGGTATGGAGCCCGGGCCGATTGTTCGGGTATGCGATCGCGGTCGTCAGGTAGAACAGTCGTCGGTCGCGGTCGGCTGCCATGAGGCTCTCCGGAGGGTGGGACGGGTGGGCGTGA
>DASXTH010000224.1:0-15207 GCA_036505555.1 Candidatus Limnocylindrales bacterium
CCCGGTTGAGGAGCGATTGCGGAGCCGGGCTTCGGGTCCCGTGGTCTGCATCCTGATCGGACCCATCGTTCGCGCGGGTGGCGCGCGCGCCGAGGTGGTCGGGCTCGTGGGCGAACTCGGTGAGGTCGAGCGCGACCGTCCGTTGCGCGTCGCTGGCGCGGGGGAGCTCCCGGACCCGGATCGCGATCGCGGCCGCGGCGATGAAGGAGCTGACCCCACCGAACACGAAGATGAACGCGACGCCGCCGAAGAACGCCGACCCCAGGCCACCGATCGCCGGCCCGAGGAGCAGCCCACCCATCTGCGCGGCCCCGTACATCCCGAACGCCTCGCCGCGCCGATCCGCGGGGGTCGCATCGGTGATGTAGCCGCGGGCGGCCGGGTCGTACATCGAGGTCGACAGCCCGGCAAGGGCGCGCAGGACGATGAACGGCACCGCGCCCACGAGCACCAGCGGCAGGAAGAGGAACACGCCGGCCGCCGCGTTGCCGGCGACCATGAGCGGCACGCGCGGGGTGTGATCGGCGACCCAGCCGAAGATCGGCTCGCCGACGAGGCGGGCGGCCGGCCACGCCGCGACGACGACGCCGAGCGTGACGAGATCGACGCCGTGCTCGCTGAAATAGATCGGCATGATCGGGAGGAGCGCCCCGAATCCGAGCCAGACGATGAGCTCGGCGGCGAGCAGCGGGAGGATCGCGTCCCAGCGACGGGTCCAGGCGACGATCCTGGCGACGACGTCGCCGGGGCGGTGCGACATGGGCCCGGATCGTAGACGCGACGGAACCGAGACAGCCGCCGCGTATCATCGCGCGGTGCCAGGTTCGGACCGTCCCTCCCTAGCGCGGGCCGCCGTCCCGGCACGGCGCGCTCCCGGGGGGACGTCATGACGGGTCCGATCGGTCTGCACGGAGGCGGCGAGTTCTTCGCGGGGGACGAACCCTTCCTCGACGCGCTCCTGACCGCCGCAGCGTCCGCCGCGCGATCGCGCGCCGACGCGAGTGACGACGTCGCGGGTCACAGCCTCGAGGAGTCCGCTCCAGCACTCCGGATCGCCATCGTGCCGACGGCCGCCGCTCGTGGGCGCCCTGATCTTGCCGCGGCGACCGGCCGCGCCGCGTTCGAGCGACGGGCGGCGAGCCTCGGCCTGCGGGTGACGGTGGAGGTCGCACGGATCGTCGACGCGGCGAGCGCGGCGGATCCCCGCGAGACGGCGCCGATCGCCGCCGCCGACCTCGTCCACCTCCCGGGCGGCGACCCGGACCTGATCCCCGCGATCCTTGCCGGGACACCCGCTCTCGAGGCGTTGCTCATGGCGTCAGGCCGGGGAGCGGTCGTCGCCGGCGCCAGCGCGGGCGCGATGGCTCTGGCCGAGTGGACCTGGACGCCCGGGGGCGGGATCCGCGGACTCGGCCTCGTCTGCGGCCTCGCGGTGGTTCCCCACTACGACGACGTCCGTCGGACCCGCTGGCAGGAGCAGCTCGACGAGCTGGCCCCGGGCGGCATCGGGTATCTCGGGCTCGACGAGCGGACCGGCGTACTCTCATGGCCCCGCAGCCCCGCCGGCTGGGCGTGGCGCGTCGTTGGCGAGGGCGTGGTGTCGTGGTTCGCGCGCGGGGCGGCCGAGCCCGTCATCGCCCGACACGGGGACGTGCTCGCCCTCCCCGGCTGACCGTCGCGCCGCTGCACCGGCGGCCGCCGCGCCTTACCCCGCGCTTACACGACGCGATCGCGCCGGGGACGGAGCCCCCCGATCGTCCGCCCGACGGCGCGATCGTCGTCACGACCAGCCATCTGAACACGGAGATCCTGGTGATGATCCTTCTTCGACGGGTCGCCTTGACGGCGGCCGCTGCCATCGTCCTCGCCTTCGCGGCCATCGGGCTTGCGCGAACGGTCGCGAGCATCGCTCCGGCGTCGAGCGCCGCCGCCCCGACGACCATACCGACCACCTGGACCGCCTCGACCGCCGCAGAGACCGCGCTCTCCGACGACATCGATGCGCTCCTCGCGGCCGACAAGGCGACGGCCGCGCCCGAGCGCGCGGCGACTCGCGGCGAGCTCCGGCGACTCGCCGCGTGGCGCAAGCTCGTCCACGCCACCGTCGTCGTCGACCTTCCGGCCCTCGGCGGGCTCACGACGATCCAGCTCGACCACGGAACCGTGTCGGCCGTCAGCGCGACCTCACTGACCATCTCCGAGACGGGCGGCGGCTCGACCACGGTCGATCTCGGCGCGAAGACGAAGGTCCGCCGCGCCGGCTCGAAGGCGACGATCGCCGACCTGAAGACGGGCGATGAGGTCTTCGCGCTGAGCCGTGTCGAGGCCGACGGCACCGAGGCCTACCTCGTCGTCGTGCCGAAGGCCTGATCTGGGACGGCGGCGCCTCTCAGCCGGTGCGCTGGAGGCCCGCCGCGATCCCGTTGACCGTGAGCTGGACCAGGCGGAGCAGCCGCTCTCGATCAGGGTCGTCCGGCGCACAGGCCCGCAGGCGGGCCAGCAAGGTGACCTGCATCTCGGACAGCGAGTCCACATACGGGTCGCGGAGCCCCATTCGGCGGCGGAGCTCGGGTTCGCGCTCGAGCAGCCGCGCCCGGCCGGTCAGTCGAGCGAGCCAGCCGACCGTCCGCGCGTACTCGGCCTCGATCGCGGGCCATGGCTCGTCTGCGGCGGGACCGGCCAGCGCGGCGTACTGGCGAGCGACGCCGAGGTCGGCCCGGGCGAGCGCCAGCTCGGCGTTGTCGATCAGGCTGGCGAGGAACGGCCAGCGCCCGTAGAGCCGGGCGAGCGCGTCGATCGCGCGATCGCCGTGGGCATGGGCGTACGCGTCGAGCGCCGAGCCGAGCCCGAACCAGCCGGGGAGCTCGATCCGAGCCTGAGACCACGCGAAGACCCACGGGATCGCGCGAAGGTCGGCGATCGAGTCCGACGGCCGAGGCACGACCTCATCGACGCGCGCGCTCGCCGACGACGGCGGGGGCGCCGGACGGACGCGACCGCGGGCCGCCGGGCGCGAGCCGAGGCGCAGCGTCGCGATCTCGTCGATCGGCGTCGCCAGTCGGAAGAACGCGACGAAGCCGGGGGCGTCGACGAGCCGCCGGTAGGCGATCCGCGACGATTCCGCGAGCTCGTCGAGGATCTCGCGGCCCGCCGCCTCGACGCCGGCGACGGCCGCCTCGTGGACCGCCGATGACGCGACGAGCGTGGCCGCGGCCAGGCGCTCCAAATGACGCCGGGCGATCCCGGCGTCGGCATAGTTCGCGGCGATCACCTCGCCCTGTTCGGTCAGCTTCAGGCGGCCCTCGATCGAGCCCGCGGCGAGCCCGAGGATCGCCCGATTGGCCGGCCCCCCACCCCGCCCGATCGCACCGCCGCGGCCGTGGAACAGCGTCAGCTCGACATCGTGTGCCCGCGCCGTCGTCGCGAGCGCCGCCTGCGCCCGGTGGAGCAGCCAGTTCGCGGCGAGGTAGCCGGACTCCTTGTTCGAGTCGGAGTAGCCGAGCATCACCTCCTGGCGGTTGCCGCGGGACGCCAGGTGCTCGCGGTACGCCGGCGCGCGGAAGATGTCGTCGAGGACCCGGCCGGCCGCGGCGAGCGTCGCCGCGTCCTCGAAGAGCGGGACGATGTCGAGGTCGAGGCGGTTGGGACGCCGGCCGCCGCCGGCCATCGGGTCGGCCGGGATCGCCGCCCAGGTCAGACGCAACAGGCGGAGGACGTCCTCGGCTTCCGACGTGAACGAGATGATGTAGCGTCCGGCCGCGCCGTCTCCGTAGCGATCGCGCGCTGCGCCGATCGCGCGGATCGTCTCGAGGACGTCGTCCGCGGACACGCCCGGGGCGACCTCGCGGCTCGGCGCGCGCTCGTACAACGCCGTCTCGGTCGCGCGGTGGACGCCGCTGTGCTGGCGGACCTCCAGCGAGGCGAGGTGGAACCCGAAGGTCGCGACCTGCCAGCGGAGGTCCGCGACCTCGCCCCACGCCACGCGCTCGAGGCCGTCCGCGACGAGGGCGCCCTGGATCTCGGCGAGCTCCAGGTCGAGCTCATCGGGCGCCCCATAGCGGCCGGTCAGCGGCGCGGCCTGGCCCGTCAGGTGGGCGCGTGTGCGACGCAGCCGCTCCGCGACGAAGCCGAACCGCTGCCGGTACGGCTCGTCCGGGTAACGCCGCCGGAGCTGCCGATCGAGATCCGGGAGCAGCTCGGCATCGCGGGCGAGACGGCTCTCGAGGGACCGCGACACCCTCGCTGCCGGGGTCGCCGCGGCGATCGTCTGGGCGAGGCGCGTCGCGACGGCCTCGTAGCCCCGCAGGACGTGATCGGCGTGGATCCGGAGTGTCCGCTCGGTGATGTCGGCGGTCACGGCCGGGTTGCCATCGCGGTCGCCACCGATCCACGAGTCCCAGGCGAGGAACGGCGCGATCCGTGGCGGCCGGGTCCCGGTCCGGCCGGTGTCGGCGGCCTGACCGGCGACCGATGCCCCGCCCCCATCGACGCGGTCAAGGGCGGCGTCCGCCTCGCGGTACACGCGGGGGACGGTGCTGAACAGCGTCTCGTCGAAGAACGCGAGGGCGGTCCGGACCTCGTCGAGGGGCGAGACCGCCTCGGCCCGCAGGTCGGCGGTGCGCCAGAGGAGCGTGATCTCCTCGCGCAGGCGGCGCCGGGTGTCGCGGTCCTCGGAAGCGACGATGTCCCGGTCGGCCAGGCGCTCGAGCAGGCGCTCGATCCGGCGGATCGCGATCAACACGGTCCGGCGGCGAGCCTCGGTCGGGTGGGCCGTGAGGACCGGGCTGATCCGGAGGCGGTCGAGGTCCCGCTCGATCGTGGCCGCGTCCACGCCCGACCGGCGGAGCCATTCGATCGCCGCCGCGAGCGAGTCGTCCGGGCCAGCCGCGCCAACGGCCCCGACCCGGCGGCCGGCCGGCGTCTGTCGAGCCCGATCCGCCCGACGGCCCTCGCGGACGAGCTCGCGCTCCTCGGCGAGGTTGACGAGCCGGAAGTAGAGGCTGAACGCGCGGACGACGACCTCGGCGCGATCCGGATCGAGGGCCGCCAGCTCCGCGACGAGCCCGCCGCGGAGCGACGGGTCGTCGCCATGCCGCAGCCGGATCGTCGTGCGCCGGACCCGCTCGACGAGGTCGAGGAGCTCGGGGCCCGCCTGCTCGGCGATCACCTGGCCGAGGAGCGACCCGAGGAGCCGGATCTCGAGCGCCAGCGGGTCGCGGGCGCGACCCGTGCCGATCGTCGCAGGCTCGGCCCGGATGGCCTCATTCGGATCGGGGCCGCGCATCCGCTCCCGACGGGGAGATCGCGCCATCAGGCCGCGACCCGGCAGGGCAAGGTTGCGACGCGACCGTTCCGCAGCCGCCCCGGCCCGCTGCCGCAACCTTCGCGGGCTGGCCCGGCTCGTAGGCTTGTATCGTGATCGCCATGGCAGAGCCGGGCATCGACGCGCGGACCGGGCCGGACCAGCTCCAGCAGCTCCGGTTCCTCCATCAGGTCGCCCGTCTCGCGACGACGGCCCGGACCTGGGATGAGCTCCTCGAGACCGTCGTCGATGGCACCCGCGATGCGCTCCACGCCGATGTCACCTCGCTCTACCTGCTCGATCGGGACGGAGCCTACCTGACGCTGGCGGCCACGAACGGCCTCGATCGGTACCAGATCGGCCGGGCCCGCGTCCCGTTCGGCGAAGGCGTGACTGGACGAGTCGCGGCATCGCGGACACCGCTCGTCATCCCGGACGTCCGCTCCGATCCGCGCTTCCTGTGGGTCCGCGGCATCGACCAGCGCCGGTTCATCGCCTCGATGCTCAGCGTCCCGCTCAGCTGGAACGACCAGGTCGTCGGCGTCCTCAACGTCCAGACGGAGCGGGAGCGCGACTTCTCCGACGCGGACGTCGCGCAGCTCCAGGCGATCGGGGACCTCCTCGCCGGCATCGTCGAGAAGGGCCGCCAGCAGACCGAGGCCGAGGAACGCCTGGAGCAGCTCCGCCAGATCGACGAAGCCCGCTCCGAGCTGATCGCGCTCGTGACCCATGAGCTCAGGACGCCGCTCGCGGTCGTCCGTGCCTACACCGAGCTGCTTGCCGACGACCCGCCGCTCGAGGGCCGCGAGTCGCGCGACCCGGACCGCCGGGCGCAGCGCCAGGCCTGGCACGACGCGGCGCTCGATCAGGTCGAGCGGCTCGATCGGCTCGTCGACTCGATCCTTGCGTCCGTCCGGATCGTGCCTGCCGAGGCCGCCGAGGTCAGCCCGACCGACGTCGAATCGGTCGTGGCCGAGGTCGTCGCCTCGATCCGGCCGATCGCCCGTCAGCATCGCCTCGACGTGCGCCCGGGCCTGGGCCACCACGTCCTCGCCGACGCGCCGCGCCTCCGCCAGATCCTCGAGCATCTGATCGAGAATGCCGTCAAATACGCGCCGCCCGAGACGACGATCACGATCGACCACGCGCTCGTCGAGGGCTTCGTTCGGATCGGCGTCACCGACCAGGGCCCGGGCGTCCCCGAGGAGTGGCGCGAGCGGATCTTCGAGCCCTACGCCCGGCGCGAGACGCACACGGCGCGCGGCTCGGGGATCGGGCTCTACGCGGCGAAGCGCCTCGGCGAATCGATGGGCGCCCGCCTCTGGGTCGAACCGGCGGCGCCGACGGGCGCCCGCTTCGTCGTCGCCCTGCCGGCTGTCGCGTCCGTGTGATGGACGCTCCACGACGGCTCGCCGTCCCTTGCCACGCCTCCAACCAGCCGCCACGATGAGGTCCGCATGATCGCCTCGCGCCCGCTTCGAATCCTCGTCGTCGACGACGACCCGGCCATGGTCGGGGCGATCACCGCGCTCGTCGGGACCGAAGGTCACCAGGTGATCACCGCCTACGACGGCCTGACCGCGGTCAAGCGCTTCCGCGAGGAGTCGCCCGACCTCGTCCTGCTCGACCTCGCGATGCCCGGACCCGACGGCTTCACGGTCGCCGGCCAGATCCGGGCGGCGGGCCAGGCGCCGATCCTCGTCGTGTCCGGCGAGAGCGCCGAGGAGGCGAAGGTCCGGGCCCTCGGGATCGGCGCGGACGACTACCTCGTCAAGCCGTTCGGCAAGGCCGAGCTGCTCGCGCGGATCGCGGCGGTCATGCGCCGGGTCGACCGGTCGACCGCGGGCCCGGCCAGCGGGCCGGTCTCGGCAGGCGACCTGGTTCTCGAGCCGGCTCGTCACGAGGCTCGGGTGGGAACCACCGCCCTGACGCTGACACCGACCGAATTCCGGCTGCTCGAGGCGCTCGTTCGCGCATCGGGCGACATCGTCCCGCATCATCTGCTCGCGCGATCCGGCTGGCCGGCCGAGTCCGACCCCGATCTCCTGTGGCTGAAGCCGCATCTGGCGCGGCTGCGCGCCAAGGTCGAAGGCGCTGGCGGCCCGCAGATCCTCGCGGTGCGAGGCGTCGGCTACCGAATCGAAGCCTGAGGGCGGACGCAGGCGAGCGGGGCGTCGATCTGGGGCTACGCCAACGCCAGAGCAGCGGCGCGATAACCGGCGACGTCGTGCGGCGCGTCGACGCAATCCACCCGACATCCTCTCGCGTCGCGGCCGCCGAGCGGGTTGAAGTGGAACCACGCGATGTCGTTGTCGGCCATCCCCGCGCGCAGGCGACAGCCACAAGCCGAGCAGGTGACCGGCGCGCCGTGGCCGTCTCGGACCGCGACGGGTCGCATCTCGGGATCGGACGGGTGGATCATCTGGGGCCTTCGCTTTCGGGGGAGACGACGAGACGGCGTTCTGGGACGCCGTCGCCTGATGCTCGCCCATCGGCCCGTTCCGGGGCGACACCGAGAGCGTTGCCGCTCGGTTGCGGTCCGGTTACGGGGACACCGCGGAGGCCGCTGGACGATGGCCGGTCTCGCATGATGACCGCGGGCACGCCCGGGCGCAGGATCGGGCGCAACGGCGGGTGAGGCGGCGGCCGCCGGCACCACGCCGTCCTGGCGCGCCGCCTGACCCAGCCGGATCCCTGACCCCGAGCCCTGGCTAGGCGCCGCGCGCCGCGAGCGGCCGCTCGCTCGGCCCGAGTGCTGTTGCTCCAGCAGCCACTCGGGCGGGCGCCGTCTCGACAGCCGGGTTCACCCGCGGCGCGACGAGCCAGAACTGGCCTCCAAGCGGCGCGTCGTCGTCGAGGATCCGGGCGGCCAGCGCCGAGCCCGCCTCGCGATGCGCGGCCAGTAGATCGCGCAGCTCCTCGAGGAGGTCCGCGCCGTCCGCGCGTTCGGCGGCGGCCGCCGCGACCCGTCGGCCCTCGACGCTGCGCGCATCGAGCGCCGCGAGGTGGCGGCCGTCCGGATCGTAGAGGTACGCCCGGCCGCCGGTCATTCCCGCGCCGAAGTTCGCCCCGACCGGCCCCAGGACGACGACCGCGCCGCCGGTCATGTATTCGCATCCGTGCGGGCCGAGGCCCTCGACGACCGCCCGCGCCCCGGAGTTGCGGACGGCGAACCGCATGCCCGCCCGCCCGATGACGTGGAGCCGTCCGCCGGTCGCGCCGTACAGACAGGTATTGCCGGCGATCGCCTGACGGTGCGGCTCTGCGGCGAGGCCCGGCTCCGGCGCGACGATGACCGTCCCGCCCGAAAGGCCCTTCGCGACATAGTCGTTCGCCTGGCCGACGAGACGCAGCTCCACGCGCGGCCCTGCAAACGCGCCGAACGACTGGCCGGCCGCGCCGCGGAGCCCGAGATGGATCGGGCCGGCCAGCTCGCCGCGCTCCATCGCGCCGGTCAGCCCGGCCCCGAACGAGCGATCGGCCGTCGACAGCGCGAGGCCCTCCGCCCGGAACCCGGCTTGCCCGTGGAGCACGCCGGTCAGCCGGCGCTCGAGCGGGCTCGCCTCCCCATGGCGGACGTCGCGGCCGGCGGCAACGGGGTCGCGCCGCCGCGCGGGTGACGCGGACCAGGACGCGGCCCCGATCACCGCCGCGAGGTCGAGAGTCGCGGCGCGCCGATCGATGGAGAGGAGCCGTCGCGACTCGCCGACAAGCTCGCCGACCTCGCGGACGCCGATCGCCGCCATCTCCTCGCGGAGGCCCTCGGCGAGCGCGAGCGCGAACCGCTCGACCTGCTCGGGGGAGCCGGCGAACTTCGCCCGGAGATCCTCGCGCTGCGTGGCGATCCCGGTCGGACACGTGTCGAGATGACACTGGCGGGCCATGTCGCAGCCCACCGCGACGAGCATCGCGGTCCCGAACGCGAACTCCTCGGCGCCGAGGAGCGCCGCGATCAGGAGGTCGCGGCCGGTCCGGAGCCCGCCGTCGGTGCGGAGGGCGACCCGGTCGCGCAGCCCGTTCCGGAGGAGCGTCTGGTGGACCTCGGCGAGGCCCAGCTCCCACGGCGCGCCGACGTGCTTGATCGAGCTGAGCGGCGAGGCGCCGGTGCCGCCGCTGTGACCGCTGAGGTGGACGTACGTCGCGCCGGCCTTGGCGACGCCGGCCGCGATCGTCCCGACACCGCGGCTCGCGACGAGCTTCACGCCAATCCGCGCGGCCGGATTGATCGCCCGCAGGTCGGCGATCAGCTGGGCGAGATCCTCGATCGAGTAGATGTCGTGGTGGGGCGGCGGGCTGATGTAGCTCATCCCGGGCTGCCCGCGGCGCAGGGCGGCGATCCACGCCGTCGCCTTCTTCGCGGGCAGCTGGCCGCCCTCGCCGGGCTTCGAGCCCTGGGCGATCTTGATCTCGAGCTGCTCGCCGCGGGCGAGGTACGTGGCGGTCACGCCGAAGCGGGCCGACGCGACCTGCTTGATCCGGGCGTCGTGGCGCTCGCCGCTCGGGCCCGGGATGTACCAGCCGGGGTCTTCGCCGCCTTCGCCGGTGTTCGCCGAGCCGCCGGCGCGCTGGATGCCGATCGTCAGCGCCTGGTGGGCCTCGGGCGAGAGGGCGCCGACCGACATCGCCGACACGACGAACCGGCGGGCGATCGAGCGAGCGGGCTCGACCTCGGCCACCGGGATCGGGGCGCTCGCGCGCGTCCGACGGATCCGGAAGGCGTCGCGCACAACGGATCCGTCGCGCGAGGAGACGCGGGCCGTCGCCGGCGCGGGTGTCGCCTCCGCCGGCGCGAACCCGGACACGGCCTGGATCTCGCCGACGATCTTCGGGGCATAGCGATGGAGCTCGCCGTCGGCGCGGAAGCGGGCAAAGCCCGGGTCCTGGAGCTTGTTCGACGTCGTCGCCGGCGCGACGACGCGGGCGGCCGACCGGCGCCGGAGCTGCCGCGCCGCGAGCTCGTCGAGGCCGACCCGGCCCGGCCACGCCGGCGCGTGCGGGAAGCAGCGGCGTCGAAGCTCATCGTCGAGCTCGATCGTCTCGAACAGCTTGCCGCCGATGTACGACGAGGCGGTGCTGATCCCCATCCGGGCGAGCGTCTTGCGGAGCCCGGCGTCGAAGGCGGCGAGCAGGTTGCCGACGGTCGCGGCGGCGTCGAGCTCCTCCGCGCCGCGCGTGCCCGCGAGCTCCGCCGCCAGCTCGACGGCGAGCCACGGCACGAGCCCCGTCGCGCCGACCGCGAGGACCATCGCCGCGCCGTGGACGTCGAGGATGTCCGACGCCTCGACGACGAGATCCGCCCGGCCGCGCAGGCCCGCCGCACTCAGCGCTCCGTCGACCGCGCCCGCGGCGAGGATCGACGGGATCGGGAGACGATCGAACGTGAAGGCGCGATCGCTCAGGACGATGAGCTCCGTCCGGCCGCGGGCGGCCGCGATGGCGTCGGCGGCGAGCCGATCCAGGGCACCGCGGAGCCCGGCCTCCCCGTCGGCGGCGGGCCACGTCGCGTCGAGCCGGCGGACGGGCCCGCCGAACGCGCGGAGCAGCGCCGGCAGGTCCGCCAGGAACGGGCGCTCGAGACGGATCGTGCGCGAGCCCGCCGGCGGTCCGCCGAGGAGTGCCGGCCGCCGGCCGAGCTCGACGCGGAGGTCCATGACGGCCCGCTCCCGCTCGGGGTCGATCGGAGGGTTCGTGACCTGCGCGAACGACTGGCGGAGATGGTCTGCGACGGGGCGGTCCACGCGCCCGAGACCCGGGATCGGCGTGTCGTCGCCCATCGACCAGAGCGGCTCGTGGCCCTCGAGGGCCATCGTCTTGATATCGAGCCGGGCGTTCTCGGCGTGGAGCCCGGCGAGGAACCGCAGGTCGGCGCCGGTCGGCGCCCCGTCGAGGACCACCGACGATTCGTCGTCGCCGACGACCGGGTCGACGTGGACGATCCGCGGCGCGTCGTGGATCGGCAGGCGGCGGAGGAGATGCGCCTTCGCCTCGACGTCCTCGAGGACGAGCCCGCGCGCCGGATCGACGAGGAACAGCTCGCCCGGCCCGAGCCGGCCGCGTCGGACGGTCTCCTCGGGCGCGAGCGGGATCGCCCCGGCCTCGGACGCGACGGCGACCAGCCGGTCACGAGTGACCGCGAACGCCGCCGGCCGGAGCCCGTTGCGATCCGCGATCGCGCCGACGCGGCGGCCGTCGCCGAAGACGATCGCCGCCGGGCCGTCCCATGGCGCGAGGAACCCTGCGGTCCGGCGGCGGAGTGCCGCGACCTGGGGATGGGGCGCCCGGCGGAGGGGCAGCGCCTCGGGCATCGCGGTGAGGAGTGCGGTGCCCAGGTCCCAGCCGGTCGCGACGAGCAGCTCGAGGAGCTCGTCGAGCGACTGGGAGTCCGAGCCGTCATCCGCGATCAGCGGGCCGGCCGCGGCGAGCTCGGCGCCGGCGGCGCCGGCCGGGTCGGCCGCCCGCCCGCGGACCTGGGAGCGATTGCCGCGGACCGTGTTGATCTCGCCGTTGTGGGCGATGGCCCGGAACGGCTGGGCCAGCCGCCAGGTCGGCTGGGTGTTCGTCGCGTAGCGCTGGTGGAAGAGCGCATAGCGGACGCGGATCGCGGGGTTGCGGAGATCCGGGTACAGGTCGCCGAGCCGCGCGCCTGCGACGAGACCCTTGTAGACGAGGGTCCGGCAGGACGCCGACGGGATCGCGATGACGTCGCCGAGCCCGGCGACGCGGGCCGCAGTCTCGATCCGCCGTCGCGAGAGCACGAGAAGCCGCTCGAAGGCGGCGTCGGTCAGCGGGGCGCTGCGCCCGTCGAGCGGGCGCCGCACGAACGCCTGGACGAACGCCGGCCGACAGGCACGAGCCGCGCCACCGAGGGCATCCGGGTTCGTGGGGACCGTCCGCCACCGGGCGACCTCGAGGCCGTCGGCCACGAGGACGTCATCGACGAGCTGTCGGGCCTCGCCACCGCGCGCTCCGGCGCCCGTCCGAGGGAGGAACAACTGGAAGACGGCCGGGCGGTCCGCGCCAAGGCCGGTTCCGGGAGCCAGCGCCTCCACGACGGACGGATCGAGCGGGATCGAGACGCCGGCGCCGTCCGACGAGGCTCCGTCGGCGCCGAACGCCCCACGATGGGCGAGCGCCGCGAGCCCACCGAGAGCAAGGGGCAGAACCTCGGCGAGACGACCGCCGCCGGCATCGGCGACGAACCCGATTCCGCAGGCGTCGTGCTCGAACGCCGCGTCGTAGAGCGGCGCGATGCGGGCATCGGCCGACCGCGTTCGGCGGGGTCGCTGTGGCGGCTCGTTCGACATCGATGGTGGCTCCGTCAGAGAGTCGAACCGACCGCCCGGGAGGAGCCGGGCGGCCGGTCGATGCGGAGGTCGGGGTCGGTCGGCTCGGCGCGATCGGGAGACGCCGAGCCGGCGCGACCTACGACTGGTAGGCAACCTCCCCGTGGGTCGAGAGATCGAGACCGACCTCCTCGTCACGGATCGAGATCCGGATCCCGAGGATCGCGTCGACGAGCTTGATGATCACGAACGTCGCGGCGACGGCATAGGCGACGACCGCGCCGATGGCGATCAGCTGGGTCACGACCTGGCCGGCGTTGCCGTCGATCAGGCCCGTGTAGGCCTGCTGGACGGCGCTCGTGGCGAGAACACCGGTCGCGACGGCGCCGAACACGCCGCCGACACCGTGGACGGCGAAGACGTCGAGCGCGTCGTCGATCTTCAGCCGCTCGCGGAGGAGGGTCGCGCTGTAACACAGGCCGCCGGCAGCGAGGCCGATGAGGATCGCGCCGCCCGGGGTCACGAAGCCCGACGCCGGGGTGATCGCAACCAAACCGGCGACCGCGCCGCACGCGGCACCGACGACGCTGACCTTGCGGTGCTGGAGGTAGCTCGCCCCGACCCATGTGATCGTCGCGGCGGCCGCGGCGGTGTTCGTGACGATGAAGGCGCTCGCGGCGAGGCCGCCGGCGGTCACGGCCGAGCCGGCGTTGAAGCCGAACCAGCCGAACCAGAGGAGACCGGCGCCGAGGACGGTCATCGGGATGTCGTGCGGCTCGATCTTCTCGGAGCTCGCCACACGCTTCCCGATCAGGAGCGCGACGACCAGCGCCGACAGCCCGGAGCTCGCGTGGACGACGGTGCCGCCGGCGAAGTCGAGGGCGCCGAGCTTGAACAGCCAGCCGTCGGTCGCCCAGACCCAGTGCGCGATCGGCGAGTAGACGACGATCGACCAGAGGATCGTGAAGAGGACGAACGACGCGAAACGCTTCCGCTCGGCGAAGGCACCGGTGATCAGCGCCGGGGTGATCGCGGCGAACATCAGCTGGAAGGCCGCGAAGAGGACGAAGGGGATCGTCGTCGCGTAGATCGTGCTCGGCTCGAGGCCGACGCCCATGAACCCGGCGAAGCTGAGGTTGCCGACGAGGCCGGCGATGCCGAACAGGTTGGCGTCGGGGCCGAACGCGAGGCTGAACCCGACGAGGACCCAGACGACGCTGACGATCGCGAGGCCGAAGAAGCTGTGCATGATCGTCGAGAGCACGTTCTTGCGGCGGACGAGGCCGCCGTAGAAAAGCGCGAGCCCCGGCAACATGATCATCACCAGGGCCGTCGACGTGAGCATCCAGGCGGTATCGCCGCTGTTCATTCGATGCGCTCCTCCGCGTTCTCCAGGACCGTCCCGGCCCGCCCGCGACGGTGGCTGGCGGTGCGAGCCCCGCAGCGGAGCTCGCTCCGACCGCGAGCATGGGCGCACCGTCACGTTGCGGTCGTCGCCGGACGGGTCCCGAAAAGGATGCGAACGGGTACCGAAACCGACCGCTCCTCTGGCGGGATCTGGTCTCGGGCAACGGCCGTGCCTGGTCGCGAGCGCTGCCGCGGCGAGGTCGCCAGCGGGAAGCCCGCTGACGACTCCCTCAGCGCGGTGCTCAGCGGAGCTTCTGGATCGCGGCGATCGCCTCTTCGAGGATGATCGTGCGTTCGACGGCCTGCGGTTCGTGGACGGCGGTCGGCGTGATCAGCACGGTCCGCCGGAGGCCGCCCAGCGTGACGTAGATCGCCCGGCGCCCGCCACTTCCGATCGTTCCGACGCCGTACGGCGACGGCCGCCCGGTCAGGGGCGCGTCCACGCCGTCGCCGAGCTTGGTGACGTTGTCGACGTCATACCAGTCCGCTCCGGGCGCCGCGTCGATCGTCACCCCCGGCCTCTCGTCGGTGATCGGTGCCGGTTTCATCTCGTCCCTCCCGAGCATTCGCAACTCGTCCTTGGTCCCCCGGAAGCGATCGCGATCGAGCTTTCCGTCCGAGCTCGTGTATTGCCAGATGTCCCACGCGACCGGCGGGTGGCTGATGTCGCGGTAGTCCGCGACCCAGCGCCAGTCCTGGCCGAGGTCCGGGTACGGCCGCAGGCTCGAGGCATAGAGCCCGATCTTCCGACCGCGCGCCTGGACCGCGGAGATGAACGCCTTTGCCTCCGCGTTTGTCATCGGCGTGTTGTCACCGTCAGCCTCGAGATCGACCGCGATGAGGTCGACGTCGGCGGTTCCGGCCGCCTTCAGGAACGCGTCCACCTGGCCACTGACGTTGCCGTGCCGGCCAAAGTGAAAGGCGCCCGTGACCAGGCCGGCCTTGCGCGCGGCGGTCGTGTGCATCAGGAAGGTCGAGTCGGGATCCGTGCCGTACGTCGCTCGGGCGATCAGGAACCCGAGACCGGTCAGGCTCGGGGTCTTCTTCTGCCAATGGCTGACGTCGATCCCCTGGAGGTCGTCGCCGCCGCTCACGGCCGATGCCTCGCACCGATTGCCCTCGCCGCGCCGCTCGATCGATCTGCGATCTGTCGACGACGATCGGCGCGAGTTTCCTTCGCCATCGCCATCCCTCCCGAGTCAGACGGCGCGGCGA
>DASXTH010000225.1:0-23635 GCA_036505555.1 Candidatus Limnocylindrales bacterium
ACCACATCACGAGCCCGATCCTCCACCGGCTCCTCGGCGAGACGCCGCGCCCGGAGCGCCTTGTCCTCATGGTCCAGCGCGAAGTCGCCGAGCGGATCGCGGCCCCGCCCGGCGGCATGAGCTATCTGAGCGTGTTCGTCCAGTACCACGCGAAGGTCCGGCTGGCGTTCGAGGTGGCGCCGGAGGCGTTCGAGCCGGAGCCGGCCGTTCGGTCGGCCGTGATCGTCGTCGAGCCGTACCCGGAGGACGACCGGCTGCCGAGCGCCGAGGCGGAGGATGCGCTCTGGCGGCTGGTCCAGGCCGGGTTCCGGGAGCGGCGGAAGATGCTTCACAACGTCCTGTCGCGGCAGCTCCCCGTGGAGCCGGCACGCGTCGACGCCGCGCTCGCCGCCGCCGGCATCACGCCGGATCGGCGGGCACAGACCGTGGCGGTGGGGGAGTGGCTGGCGCTCCTCGAGGCGCTCGGCGAGATCGGCATCGATCGGCGAGGTCGACGCGCCGGCGACGAGGGCTCGTGACCGTGACCGCCGTCGATCCGGGTCGCCGCCTGACGCCCGTCGTTCGCGTCGCGCCGGCGAAGCTCAACCTGACGCTCGCGGTCGTCGGCCGCCGCCCGGATGGCTACCACGCGCTCCACTCGGTCATGGCGCCGCTCGCCCTCGCCGACCGGCTGAGCATCGCGATCGATCCGTCACGGTCGGCGGACGCCCGCGACACCCTCCGGGTCGAGGGCTTCGACACCGGGCCGAGCGCCGATAACCTCGTCCTCCGCGCGATCGACGCCACACGGCGTGCCGTGCGGCCGCATGTCGCGACGCCGCCGCCGGCGCTGGTGGTCCGGCTCGAGAAGCGCGTTCCCGTCGCCGCGGGTCTGGCCGGCGGCAGCAGCGACGCGGCCGCGGCGATCGACGGCGCCCTCGAAGCGTGGTCGGCCGTCGACGTCCTGTCCGACGCGGAACGTTCCGCGCTGGCCGCGTCGATCGGCAGCGACGTCCCGTTCTTCCTCGCGGGCGGGCCGGCGCTCGTCGAAGGCCGCGGCGAGCGCGTCACGCCGTTGCGCGGCCTGCGTCCGCTCCCGGCAGAGCACCCGCCGGGCCTGCTCCTCGTGACGCCGGCCGTGCCGGCGCACACGGCGGCGGTCTTCGCAGCCTGGGCGGCCGGGGCGATGGGCGAGGCCGGCGTCGCCGCACGCAGTTCGGAGCATTTCGCCGCGGAGTTCGGCTCGGGGATGAGCGTTCGCCAGCTGTTCGAGCGGGCGGGGGTCCTCGCCTCGTCGAACGACCTCCTGGCCGCAGCCGGTGTCGTCGTCGACGGGCTCGTCGGGCTGCGGCGGGCGCTCATCCGCCTCCTCGCCCGCCCGATCGGGCTGTCCGGTTCGGGCCCGACCCTCTGGGCACTTTATCCTTCGCTCGACGACGCCGAGCTCGCGGCTGCCTCGGTTCGCGCCGCCGTCGGCACCGGGTTCATCGCGAGCCCGGGCGGCGACTCGCCGTTCATCGCCGCGACGACGTTCCTGACCACGCACGACGAGCCACCCGCCCAACCGACCGACGACAGGAGGGATCGATGACCCGCCAGGCCATCCAGACGAACGGCGCCCCGGCCGCCCTTGGGCCGTACAGCCAGGCAATCCGGAGCGGCGACACGGTCTACTGCTCGGGCCAGATCGGGCTCGATCCGGCGACGGGCGAGCTCCTCGACGGCGTCGAGGCCCAGGCCGAGCGGGCACTGAAGAACCTGGCCGCGGTCCTGGACGCATCCGGCCTGTCGTTCGATGACGTCGTCAAGACGACGATCTTCCTCGCCGACGTGAACGACTTCGCGACGGTGAACGCCGTCTACGGGAAGCACATGCCCGAGCCGCCGCCGGCTCGCTCGACGATCGGCGTCGGCGCCCTCCCGAAGGGCGCCCGGGTCGAGATCGAGATGATCGCCCGCCGCCCGCTCCCGGACGCGGTCGCGCGGCGCACGTGAGCACCGCCGCCTCGTTGCGGACGAGTACAGCGCCCGTGCGGCATCGAGGATCCAGCCAACACTCATGCACGGACTCTTGGGCGAGCCAGGAAGCTCTCAGCGATCCCACGCCGCAAGGAGTTTTGCCGAATCAACCTGAATCATGACCCGAATCCGACGAACAACCTGGACCCGTGACGTCCGGCTGGGCGCGAAACCGCGCCCAAGAGTCTCCGGGTGAACGTCTTGCACGATGCAGCTCGAGTCTGCGATCGCCAGGCCGTGGGCGGTTTGACACCCCCTCGGGGCGCCCATACCATCGCGCCACCCTTCGATGACACCCACACCTCGACACGCGCCGGGCCCTGACCGCGTCGGGATCGCGACCTCCCCGACCCTCGCCCGCTCGCGTCGCCCTTCGTGAACCCCCCAAGTCCCGGCACCTCTCCACGCGTCACGGCCGTGGTCATGGCGGCCGGTCTCGGCACGCGGATGAAATCGCGGACGCCGAAGCTCCTCCACGCGCTCGCGGGCCGACCGATGGTCGCCTACGTCATCGATGCCGGCCGCGCGGCCACCAGCACGCGCCCGCTCGTCGTCACGAGCCCCGCGACCGCGGCCGTTCGGGACGCCCTCGGCGACAGCGTCGATTACGCCCTCCAGGCGGAGCCGCGCGGGACCGGCGACGCGATCGCCGCGGCGCTCGCGGCCCTCGGCGACGGCCTCGATGCCATCGACGAGCTCCTCGTCCTCACCGGCGACGCGCCGCTGGTCGAGGCCTCGCTGCTCGACGAGCTCCTCGTCGAGCGCCGCCTGGACGAGGCCGCGATCGCGCTCGTCGCGGTCGATGCGATCGACCCGGCGCACCTCGGCCGCGTCGTCCGCGACGAGGCGGGCACCGTCGAGCGGATCGTCGAGCGCAAGGACGCGACCGACGAGGAGATCGCGATCAACGAGATCAACACCGGCCTCTACGCGTTCGACGCCGCCTGGCTGCGCGGTCGGATCGGCTCGCTCACACCGTCACCGAAGACCGGCGAGCTGTACCTGACCGAGCTCGTCGAGCTGGCGCGCGCCGACGGCCGGCTGGTGGTGGCGCTGACCGTCGAGGACGACGGCCGCCTGCTCGGGATCAACGATCGGGCCGAGCTCGCCCAGGCCGAGTGGGATCTCCGGACGCGGATCAACCTCGAGCACATGAAGGCCGGCGTGACGATGCGCGACCCGTCCACGGTCTACCTTGACGCGACCGTGACCCTCGCCGAGGACGTCACCCTCGAGCCGAACGTGATCCTGCGCGGCTCGACCTCGGTCGGCTCGGGCACGACGATCGGCGCCGGGTCCCAGATCGTCGACACGACGATCGGCGTGGGCTGTCTCGTCTGGGCGTCGATCGTGGAGCAGTCGGTCATCGAGGACGGCGCCACGATCGGCCCGATGAGCCATCTCCGCCCCGGCTCGCACGTCGGGCCGGACGCGCAGGTGGGCAACTTCGCCGAGCTGAAGAACACGAAGCTCGGGCGCGGCGTGAAGCAGCACCATATGAGCTACCTCGGCGATGCCGAGCTCGGCGACGACACGAACGTCGGCGCCGGCACGATCACCGCGAACTACGACGGCCGGCACAAACACCGGACGACGATCGGCGAACGGGTCTTCCTCGGCGTCGACACGATGCTCCGGGCCCCGCTCACCGTCGGCGACGATGCCAGGACCGGCGCGGGCGCCGTCGTCACCCGCGACGTGCCGCCCGGCAAGCTCGCGGTCGGCATGCCGGCCCGGATGCGCGACCCGAAACCGCCCCAACCCGAGGACGGCGAAGTCGACTGATGCTCGACATCCTCGTCCTGATCCTGCTCACGTTCCTCGAAGGCTTCTTTGTCGCCGCCGAGATCGCGCTGGTCTCGATCCGGCGCAGTCGGGTCGAGCAGCTCGTGGAGGAGGGTCGGCCCGGCGCTCGCCGCGTCCGGCGTCTGCTCGACGATCCCGGCCGGTTCCTCGCGGTGTCCCAGCTCGGGCTGACGGTCATTGGCTTCTTCGCCTCAGCGTATGCGGCAGTCAGCCTCGTCCGCGGGTTCGCCGACGTGCTCGAGCGGATCGGGATCGACCCGAACACGTCCGAGACGATCGGGCTGATCGTCGTCACGATCGTCCTCGCCCTCTTCACCATCATCTTCGCCGAGCTCGTCCCGAAGACGCTCGCGCTCGCGAACGCCGAGCGGTTCGCCTTGACCCTCTCGTTGCCGGTCGACTTCCTCGCGCGAGCCCTCGGCCCGCTCATCCGCTTCCTGACGGGGATCACGGCCTGGATCTCCCGGCTGTTCGGCGCGGACGTCTCCAGCGAGGCCCAGATCACCGCGGAAGAGCTCCGGTTGATCGTCGAGCGGGGCGGCGAGCAGGGCGTCCTCGAGGCCGAGGAGGAGCAGATGATCAATTCGATCATCGAGCTCGGCGAGCGCCGCCTCCACGAGGTCATGATCCCGCGGATCGCGATCGTGTCGCTGCCGGCCGATGCGACGCTCGAGGAGGCGATCGACAAGGTCGTGGACGAGGGCCACAGCCGGATCCCGGTCTACGAGGAGTCGATCGACGAGGTCGTCGGCATCCTCTATGCCAAGGATCTGCTGCCGATCCTGAAGTCGACGTCCGGGCCGCGCCCGGCCCTGAAATCCCTGCTTCGGCCACCGGTCTTCGTGCCCGAGTCGATGACGATCGACGACCTCCTCCACGAGTTCCAGCGGCGGAAGGTCCACATCGCGATCATCCTCGACGAGTACGGCGGCACCGCGGGTCTCGTCACGATCGAGGACTTGCTCGAGGAGATCGTCGGCGAGATCCAGGACGAGTACGACACCGAAGAGCCAATGATCGTGCGCCTGTCCGAGGACGAGGCGCGGGTCGACGGCCGCGCCGACGTCGACGACCTCGCCGAGCTGTTCGACACCGAGCTCGGGCTCGAGGACGAGGACGAGTACGACACGGTCGGCGGGCTCGTCTACCACCGGATCGGCGGCGTTCCGTCACCGGGCGACGTGGTCGAGGTCGACGGCCTCTCGCTGACCGTGGAGTCCACCGACGGCCGGCGCGTGGGAAAGGTCCTGGTCGTGCGGCGGCCGCGCGAGGATGGCGAGCTGCGCCCCGACGAGGACGGGGACCGCTAGCTCGGGTCCGCCGCCGCGCGCCGGATGGGCCGATCCGGCCATTCATGCGCCCCGGGACTGAGTCGACGGATCGCCGTGCGAGAAGTCCGCGCGATCGGATCAGCGCTGAGCGTGAGGCCGCGCCACCGAGTCTCTGGGCGCATATCTGGCCAGATGGGCGCCCTCGCGGGCCCGGGTCAGGCCGCGATCACCGAGACGATGACCTCCTCGAGGCGGGCGCGTGCCTCAGGATCCACGACGCCCGCCGCGTCCAGCTCGGCGAGGGCCTCATCGCGGTGGCGGCGCGCCTCGGTGCGGGTGAAGTCGCGGGCGCCTGTCCGTTCGAGGATCGCGATGATCTCCGCGACGTCCTCGGCCGTCGGACCGCCGTTGCCGTAGAGGTTGGCAAGGCGCTCGCGGTCATCGGGGCCGGCGTGCTCGAACGCGTAGATCACCGGCAGCGTCTTCTTGCGGCGAGCGATGTCGGACGGCTCCTTGCCGGTCGACTGCTCGGCGCCCCAGATCCCGAGCAGATCGTCGTTCAGCTGGAACGCCAGCCCGAGCGCCCAGCCGAAGGCCCGATACCGCGCGATGACCTCGTCATCGTCGGTCGCGAGCAGCGCACCCGCCTCGATCGAGGCCGCGATCAGCGCCGCGGTCTTGCGCCCGATCATGTCGAAATAGAGCTCGACCGACATCATCTCGTCCGACTCGGACGTCGCGATGTCGATGTACTGGCCCTCGCACAGCGCGACACAGGTCTCGTCGTACAGCCGCATCAGGCGCAGGACCTTGGCGTCGCTGAAACCCAGGTCGGTCAGCCGGTGGAGGGCCATCCGCGACAGGCTGAAGAGCATATCGCCGGTGTTGATCGCTTGGGCTACGCCGTGGATCGCCCAGACGGTCGGCCGATGGCGGCGCTCCCGGTCGCCGTCCTCGATGTCGTCGTGGACGAGGCTGAAGTTGTGGCCGAGCTCGACGGCGGCGGCGCCGGGCAGGGCGGGTCGGTAGTCGCCGGCGATCGAGGCGTAGGCGAGGAGCCCGAGCAGGGGCCGCATCCGCTTGCCGGCCGACGCGCCCGAGCCGTCCAGCCCGAGGTGGTAGCGGACCATCTCGTACACGCCGACGGTGGACGGATCGCGGTCACGGACGATCCGGAGGATCTCGGCCTCGGTGTCGGCGATCAGGGCGGCGGCGTCGAGGACCGGCTGTGCGGTGGTCATCTCGCGGGCATGGTAGCGGGATTCGGGTAAACGTGCGAGTCCGAAGTAGCGGGTTGCGCAGTCAACCGGCCGGGGGCGGGCACGAACAGACGCCGGTTCGGGGGACGCAACCGCACCGGCGCCTGTCGGGCGTACGCGGCCGCGGGACGATTGGATGAATCGCAAGACATTGCAAATGCATTGCGACAGCCTCTGACGCGCCGAGGTGCTACGTTTCGATCGTGCCGATCCCGCGCCGATATTCGACCGATGCGATCGTCCTCTCGCGGTTCGACTACGGCGAGGCGGACCGCATCCTCACGCTGATCACCCCGGCCGGCGGCAAGATCAAGGCGATCGCCAAGGGGATCCGCCGCCAGAAGTCGCGGATTGGCGGGTCGCTGGAGCCGTTCGCCGAGCTGACCGTCCTGATGGCCCGCGGCCGGACGTTCGACGTCGTCACCCAGGTGATCGTGGGCCACGCCTGGCTGAACCTCCGCGACAACCTCGAGAGCGCGGCCACCGCCTGGTATCTCGCAGAGCTCGCGGACCGCTCCCTGGAGGAGCGCCACGCCGCCGAGGCCGTCTACTCGCTCCTGAAGCGCGGCTACGAGCTCCTCGACGCCGGCATGGAGCCGGGCCGCGTCGCGCGCTGGTTCGAGATGCATCTCGCCGACGAGCTCGGCGTGCGCCCCGAGGTGGATCGCTGCGTCGAATGTGATCGCGTCCTCGAAGTCGACGGCCAGTTCCGCTGGGTCCCGCCGCTCGGCGGCGTCCTGTGCGATCGCTGCCCCGGCCCGCCCCACGACCGGGCCGGCCTCAGCCTGGACGGGCTGAAGCTGCTCAAGGCGTACCAGCGCCAGGACGCCGAGGCGCTCGCCGGGCTCCGCCTCGCCCCGGCGACGGAGCTGGAGGCCGAGAAGGCGATGCGGGACTTCCTCCGGATCGTCCTGGAGCGCGACGCGCGGTCACTGGCCTTCCTCGACGAGGTCCGCATCGCGCACGATGCGCGCCACGTCCGCGACGCCACAACCACTGCCGAGGCGGTGCCGTCGTGAGCGTGGCGACGACCACCGTGGAGCTCCGCGACGTCGTCACCGAGGACGACGAGGAGGCGCTGATGGGGCTCCGCCGCGGACCCGGCCAGGAGCGCTATCTCGGGCGGATGATGAGCCACTTCGAGGACGCGATCGCGGACGCGAAGGCCTGCCCACGGATGTGGTCGGTCCACGATCGGGAGACCGACGAGCTCGTCGGGTTCGTGATGATCAGCGATGACATCCCACAGGCGACCCTCGACGCGGACGACGACATCGTCGGTCCCTATTTCCTCTGGCGCCTCCTGATCGACGCCCACCATCAGGGCAGGGGCTACGGTCGCGCCACGATCGACGCGGTCGCCGAGTACGTCGCGCGCAAGCCAAATGGACGCGTACTCCTGACGAGCTGCGCGGCCGGCGACGGTTCGCCCCAGCCGTTCTATCTGCACTATGGCTTCGAGAAGACGGGCGAGACGAAGTGGGGTGAGGAGATCCTGACGCTCGACCTCCCGGGACGGAACGGGGGCCGCGCCTGAGCCACCCGCCGCTGATCCCGCGCGGGAGCGGGCTCCGCCGCAGCCAGCGACCCGGCATCGAAGGCCGCCAGAGCGGCCTGAGCGGCAGCCCCGACATTCCCGACCCGCCGAGCGAAGATCCCACCGATCTGCGCGGACGAGTGGCGCGTGCCCGCGAGTCCGCCAAGGCGACGATCGGGACGTTGCCCCGTGTCATCGCCCTGGTCTGGTCGGCGAGCCGGATCCTGACGATCGGGTTGGCCTTCGCGACCGTCCTCGCCGGTGTCGTGCCCGCGATCACGGCCTACGTCGCCAAGCTCCTGATCGACGCCGTCGTTCGCGCGATCGCGGCGAATGTGTCGGGCGTGCCGGCGGCAGCGGTCGCGTTCGGACCGCTCAGCCTCGACCCGACCGGGATCGTCGTCCTCCTCGCCGGCGCCCAGTTCGCGATCTACGCGCTCTCGTCGTTCCTGTCGACCATCCGGAACGTCTGCCAGCAACTGCTTCAGGAGCGCGTCACGAACACGATCCAGCTCCAGATCATGGATCACGCCGCGAAGCTGGACCTCGCGTTCTTCGAGGACTCGACCTCGTACGACCTCCTCCGGCGCGCCCAGCAGGGAGCCAGCAGCCGGCCGCTGTTCATGGTCAGCGGCGTGTTCGGGCTGATCCAGACGTTCATCGCCTTCGTCTCGATGATCGCGCTCCTGATCGCGCTCAGCCCGCTCCTCGCGCTCGTTGCGCTCGTCTCGCCGATCCCCGCGTTCATCGCCGACACGCGCTACGGCTGGCGTGGCTACAACTTCGCGCGCTGGGCGTCGCCGATCCGGCGCCGGATGGACTACCTGACGACCCTCGTCACGACCGACACCTACGCGAAGGAGGTCAAGCTCTTCGGGCTCGGGCCGTACTTCATCGATCGGTTCCGGCAGCTGTCGCGCGTCTACCAGGATCGCCAGCGCGGTCTCGTCGTCACGCGCTACTTCGTCGGCTTCGTCTGGTCGACGATCACGACCCTCGCCGGGTCGCTCACCTATCTCTACGTCGCGCTCCAGGCGATCGCCGGCCGGTTGACGCTCGGCGATCTGACCCTGTTCACGCAGGCCGCTTCGTCGGTCCAGGGCTCCGTCCAGGGGCTGCTCGGGGGCGCCGGCTCGATGTACGAGAACAACCTCTACCTGAACGACCTGTTCGAGCTGCTCGCGACACCAGTCGGGATCGAGGGCGACGCCGGCCTCGGCGCGGATTCGACCGAACCGGCCGTGGCCCGCGAGCTCGACCTCGCGGCGGTCCGCGGTGAGCTGAAGTTCGACCACGTGACGTTCCGCTACCCAGGTCGCGACGAGGACGCCGTCCACGACGTCGGCTTCACGATCGCACGGGGGGAGACGGTCGCGGTCGTCGGCCGGAACGGGGCAGGGAAGTCGACCCTGATCAAGCTCGTGACCCGCCTCTACGACCCGACAGCCGGGCGGATCCTCCTCGACGGCGTCGACCTCCGCGAGTACGAGCCGGCCGACCTCCGGCGCCTGATCGGCGGGATGTTCCAGGACTACGTCACGTTCCAGGCGAGCGCGGCCGAGAACATCGGGCTCGGCGAGCTCGACCGGATCGAGGATCGCGACGCCGTGATCGAGGCGGCCCGGAAGGGCGGCGCCGACAGCCTCCTCGATCGCCTGCCGGAGGGCTGGGACACGCCGCTCGGGAAGTGGTTCGACGGCGGCGTCGAGCTCTCTGGCGGCGAGTGGCAGAAGATCGCCCTTGGGCGGGCGTTCATGCGCGACGCCCGGATCCTGCTGCTCGACGAGCCGACCTCGGCCCTGGATGCCCAGGCGGAGTTCGAGCTCTTCGCCCGCCTTCGGTCGCTCGCCCGCGGCCGGACGGCGATCTACATCTCGCATCGCTTCTCGACCGTCCGCCAGGCCGATCGGATCCTGTTCCTCGAGCACGGCCGGCTCGTCGAGGAAGGCACACACGACGAGCTGATGCGGCTCGGCGGACGCTACGCCCAGCTCTTCACGCTCCAGGCCGCCGCGTACACCGGGGAGCCGGTCGAGGACCTCCTGGCGGGCGACGAGAGCGACGACGCGGCCGGTGCGCCCGCCGAGCCCTTCGCCGAGCGCAGCGCCTGATGCCCTCGCGCCGTTCGGTTCTCGTCGCGGGGCTCGCCGCGGCAGGCCTGACCGTCGCCGGCCCGATCGTCCGCCGGACCGTCGGTGCGCGGCTCTCGGCCCGGACGGAGCGCCGGCTGAACCAGGTCGCGGACGCTGGTCCGTACCTCGTGCCGCCGGCGGCCGCGGACCTCCACGAGCACCTGACCGTCGTCGATCTCCACGCCGACACGTTGCTCTGGGGTCGCGACCTTCTCGCGCGAGCGAACCAGGGCCACGTCGACGTCCCGCGGATGATCGAGGGCAACCTTGCGCTCGAGGTCTTCGCCGCGTCGACCCACGTCCCGCGCCACCTGAACTACGACCGGAACGACGATCGGACCGACGACATCCGTCTCGTCGCGATCGTCCAGGGCTGGCCGCGCCCCAGCTGGAGGAGCCGCGTCGCACGCGCCGAGCATCTCGCCCGTCGCCTCCACGAGGCCGCCGAGCGGTCGGACGGCCGTCTCCGCGTCATCCGGTCGGCGGCGGATCTCGACGCCGTCCTCACCGCGCGAGCGACGGGCCAGACGGTCGTCGGCGGGCTCCTGGCGATCGAAGGCGCGCATGCGCTCGACGGCGACCTCGCCAATCTCGATCGACTCGAGGCGGCCGGGTACCGGATGGTCGGGCTGGCCCATTTCTTCGATAACTCGTTCGCCGGGTCGGCACATGGGATCGCGAAAGGCGGCCTGACCGGCGCCGGTCGCGACCTCGTCGGCGAGCTCGAGCGGCGTCAGATGCTCGTCGACGTCGCCCACTGCTCGGCGGCGACGGTTGACGACGTGCTCTCGGTGGCGACGCGGCCCGTCGTCGCCTCGCACACGGGCGTCCGGGCGGTCGCGGACAACGACCGTAACCTCACCGATGAGCAGCTCCGCGGGATGGCGGCCACGGGCGGGATCATTGGGATCGGGTTCTGGCCCACGGCATCGGGCGGCGAGGATGCAACGTCGATCGCGCGCTCCATCGCCCACGCGGTCGCCGTCGTGGGCGCCGGCCACGTGGCGCTCGGTTCGGACTTCGACGGAGCGGTCCCGGTGCCGTTCGACGCATCGGGGATGGTTGTCCTCACTGCGGCACTCCTCGCCCACGGCCTGGACGAGGCGTCGATCGCTTCCGTCATGGGTCGATCGGCCATCCGGCTCCTGCGCGAGGCCCTGCCCCCGACCTGAACGGCAGCCGCGATTCGGCGCGTCGTTCACCGGGTGTCGATCGAGGGCGGAGGATCGGGCGTCGGGCGCAGCCGATCGTCGAGCGACCGAATGCGGGCCGCGCGCGCCGCGCTCGCTTCCGCCGCCGATGGCGCGGCCGGGGCGACGAACGGCGACGGGTCGACACCGGTGGGATCGTCGACATCGTCGTCATCGCCGAACTGCGAGAGCGCGATGAGCCGGCGACTCCGGCGGATCAGGCGGATCACAGCGATCGTCGCGAGGATCACGCCGCCGACGAAGGCCGCGAGGATCAGGGCCGATCCCAGCCATTTGTACGGCTCGACGGTCAGGCCGAAGACCGAAATCAGCAGGTAGGCCGGCAGGAATGGCGCGACGAAGGCAACGGACATGACGACGAGCGCCGCGATCAGGACGACGCCCGTGATGATCCGCGTCCCGGCCCAGCGGATCTGCCAGATGATCCCGTCGACGATCACGTCGATCGGGTTCGCGAAGTCGAGCGGTCCTCGCCGCGTGCCTCGCCACTTCGGCGTCATGACCCACCTCCGTCCGGCTGGCCCCCTCGGTCGACGCCGAACCGCCGCAAGTGTTGCACCGCGCACAAGGGCGATCGTCGCGAGGGCGGATCGTCCGCCACGGGAGCCTCTGCTAGGATCGCCGGGCTCACCCCGCCCGCGACCGGCCATGCCAGGCCCGGCGCCCAGGAGACTCCCGTGACCGACACCCCCACCGTCAGCGACCCGAACGACGTCGCGCCCGCCGTCGCCAACCTCGAAACGATCGTCTCGCTCTCGAAGCGGCGCGGCTTCGTCTTCCCCTCGTCCGAGATCTACGGCGGGATCAACGCTGTCTGGGATTACGGGCCGCTCGGCGTCGAGCTGAAGAACAACGTCAAGCGCGCGTGGTGGCGCTCGATGGTCCAGGAGCGCGAGGACATCGTCGGGCTCGATGCCGGGATCCTCATGCATCCCCAGGTCTGGGTGACGTCCGGGCACGTGGGGAGCTTCAGCGACCCGCTCGTCGAATGCGCCACAGATCATCGCCGCTTCCGCCTCGACGAGCTCCCGGGCGCGGAGCATCTGTCCGCGAGCGACCTGCTCGATCCGACGATCGTCGAGCGTCTGGGGCTCAAGTGCCCGGTCGACGGCGGGCCCCTGTCGGCGCCACGCCGGTTCAACCTGATGTTCCAGACCTGGATGGGCCCGGTCCAGGAGGACGCCTCGATCGTCTACTTCCGGCCCGAGACCGCCCAGGGCTCGTACGTCAACTTCAAGAACGTTCAGCAGAGCTCTCGCAAGAAGATCCCATTCGGCGTCGCCCAGATCGGAAAGTCGTTCCGGAACGAGATCTCGCCCGGAAACTTCGTCTTCCGGATGCGCGAGTTCGAGCAGATGGAGATGCAGTACTTCGTCCGCCCGGGAGACGCGGCGACAGCCGCCTTCGACGAGTGGCTGCCCAAACGGCGCGCCTGGTACGAGCGCTACGGCGTGACCCCGTCACGGCTCCGGTTCCGGGAGCACGCCGCGGACGAGCTGGCCCACTACGCGAAGAAGGCGATCGATGTCGAATACCGCTTCCCGTTCGGCTGGAAGGAGCTCGAGGGCATCCACAACCGCGGGGATTTCGATCTGTCGTCGCACGCCAAGGCATCCGGTGAGAACCTCGAGTACTTCGACCAGGCGACCGAGGAGCACTTCATCCCGTGGGTCGTCGAGACGGCGGCCGGCGCCGACCGGGCGGCCTTCACGTTTCTGATCGACGCCTACCGCGAGGAGGAGGTCCGCGGCGAGACCCGGGTCGTGCTTGGCTTCCACCCGGATCTCGCGCCGTACAAGGTCGCGGTCCTACCCCTGCTGAAGAAGCGGCCGGAGATCGTCGAGATCTGCCATCGCCTGCGGGCCGACCTCGCGACCGAGATGCTGGCGGTCTACGACGACACCGCGGCGATCGGCAAGCTCTACCGCCGCCAGGACGAGATCGGGACGCCGTGGTGCGTCACGGTCGACGTCGACTCGCTCGAAGACGGCGCCGTCACGATCCGCGAGCGCGACGCGATGACCCAGGAGCGGGTGCCGCTCGAGGGCGTGAAGCGGCTGATCCTCGATCGGCTCGCGGCATCTCGCGCCTAGCCCGGCGATGACCACGACGGCCGGGGAGGTCGCAGCCGCGGTCCGCGCCTGGCTGCACGGGCTCGACGACGGTCAGCGCGATCGTGCTTCGTTCCCGTTCGATTCCGCGGAGCGCTTCATGTGGGCGTACACGCCCGGTCCCCGCGAGGGCCTGGCGATCGCTGACATGCGCCCGGAGCAGCGGGCGGCGGCACGGGCGGTCGTCGGTGCCGTCATGAGCCCTCGAACCGCGGGCGAGATCGGCGCGATCATCGCGCTCGAACGGGTGCTCGGAGAGATCGAGGCGGCGGCGGGCCGGCCGGATTGGCCCGGGCGTGACCCTGAGCGCTACTGGTTCGCGGTGTTCGGCGAGCCAGGCTCGAAGGCCCCCTGGTCGTGGCGCATCGGCGGCCATCACGTGGCGATCCACGTGACGGTGGCGGACGACGACGTGATCGCCACGACCCCGTCGTTCCTCGGAGCGAACCCCGCGGTCGTGCCGCACGGACCGCTGGCGGGCACGCGGACGCTGCCCGGAGAGCAGGAGCTGGCCCTCGATCTCCTGGCGGCTCTCACGCCGGCCGAACGCGGCGTCGCCATCGTCGACCGCACGGCTCCAGCGGATATCCTCACCGGGATCGGCCGGCATGCGGACGTCCGATCGGTTCCGGTCGGAATTCGTCAGGCCGACCTCGCCGGGCCCGGACAGGCCGCGCTGGAGCGCCTGATCCGGCACTACCTCGAGCGTGCCCGGCCGGACACTTCGGCGGTCGCGTGGGATCGGATCGTTGCCGCCGGTCTCGGCGACGCCACATTCGCATGGTCGGGTCCGGAACGAGGCGGCGGCCACTATTACGCCGTCCGCGGACCGACCTTCGTCATCGAGTACGACAACACCCAGGACGGCGCCAACCACGTCCACGCGGTGTGGCGCGAGCTCGCCAACGACTGGGGCGAGGACCTCCTGGCCAGGCATCTGGCCGCGGGCTGAACCCGACGGCCGGGCGCGGCGGAGCGTAGGATCGCGGCGGATGGAGACGTTCGATGCGATCGTCGTCGGGCTCGGCGCCCACGGCTCAGCCGCCGCAGCCGCCCTTGCCCGGCGCGGGCAGCGGGTCCTCGGACTCGAGCGGTTTGGGCCAGGGGAGGGCCGGGGTTCGTCCGGCGGCTGGACGCGGATGATCCGCCTGTCCCACTTCGAGCACCCCTGGCTCGTCCCGATGGCCGCCGCCGCCTGGGACGCCTGGCGCGCCCTCGAGATCGAGACCGGCCAGTCGATCCTCGCCGAGACCGGCGGCCTGTACGCGGGTCCGGCCGGCAGCGCAATCGTTGCCGGAGCGACCCAGGGTGCGGCGGCCCACGGGCTCGTGCACGAGATCCTCGACGCGGGCGAGATCCACGACCGCTGGCCGATCCTGGAGCCGGCCGACGACGTCGTCGGCGTCCTCGAAGCAAAAGCCGGTGCCTTGCGCGCCGATCGCGGCAACGGCGCCCACCTCGCGGTCGCCGAACGTGGCGGCGCCGTGTTCCGCTACCAGGCCCGGCTCGTCGACTGGCGACCGGCGACCGGTGGCGGGTTCGAGATCGAGACCGCGGATGGCGCCGTCGTCGGCGCCGAGCGCCTGGTCCTGACCACCGGGCCGTGGATCGGTGAGTTCGTCCCCGATCTTCGGCTTCCGCTCGTCGTCGAGCGGGAGGTGCCGATGTGGTTCCGGCCCACGGTCGATCCCGCGAGCGTCGGAGCGGACCGCCTCCCGATCTGGGTCCTCCGCGACGGCGAGACGATGTTCTATGGCATCCCGCACGACCCGGAGCTCGGGCTCAAGGTGTCGATCCATCACTGGGGCACGTATGGCGATCCGGATGGGATCGATCGCGAGGTGAGCGACGTCGACACCGAGCGCGTTCGGGCGTTCCTCCGGCACCGGATGCCGGCGGCCGACGGGCCCCTCGTCCACGCCGAGGTCTGCCTCTACACGAACACGCCCGACGAGGCGTTCGTCATCGATCGCCACCCGGCGGCGCCGGGCGTCGCGTTCGCCTCGGCGTGCTCGGGTCATGGGTACAAGTTCGCGCCGGTGATCGGCGAGATCCTCGCGGACCTCGTGATCGATGGCGCCACCAGCTGGCCGATGGACCGCTTCCGGGCGGACCGGTTCGGAGCGTCAATTCGCGGATAAGCGGCGATCCCGATGATCCGCGCGTGGACGACGTTCGCCAGGGCCGGATCTGCCGGGCGCTTCACCTCCACGCTCGGCTGACCCAGCGGCAGCTCGGCGACCGCTGCGGGCTGTCCCAGCAGGCGATCTCGCTCGTGGAGCGCGGGCACGGATCGCGTCTCGCGGCCGCGAGCGTGCGACGCCTGTTTGCCGCGCTCGACGCGCGATGGGAGCCCACGATCAGCTGGCGCGGCGGCGAGCTCGACCGGCTCCTCGACGAGCAGCACGCGCGAGTCGCCGGGATCGTGGTCGCGCTTCTCCGCAGCCGGGGCTGGCGGGTGGAGGTCGAACTGACGTACTCCACGTACGGCGAGCGCGGGTCGATCGACATCCTTGCCTGGTGGCCGCCGGGCCGGATCGCGCTCGTGGTCGAGATCACGTCGATGCTCGTGTCAGTCGAGGCCACGGTTCGAACGCTTGATGAGAAGGTCCGGCTGACGATCGAATCGATCGCCGAGACCCGGTTCGGGGAGCGGCCGTCAGCCGTCGCGAGGCTGCTCGTTCTTCCGGACACGACGACCGAGCGCCGGCGCGTCGCCACGGAGGAAGCGGTGCTCTCCGCCGCCTTGCCGGGTCGAAGCGATCCCGCTCGCCGTTGGCCGCGCCGTCCGAATGGTGCGACTCGCGCCCTGCTGTTCGTTGCAGATACCAACCCCGATGGTACGCGGCGCCACCGAGGCGGCTGACAGGCCGTGACCCGCCGTCCTTTTGGCACCACTAGGCCGATCTGGTTGGTAGACGGTGCGAAACCAGGACGGAGCCGCGCCGCTCGCCACCCAGGTTGGTAGATGGTGCGAACCGCGGGCCAGGTTCCTAGACGAGCTCGGCGATCATCGCCGCGGCCCGCGCGGCGCCGTCGCTCTCGACCGGCAGGCTGGTGACCGGTCGGTCGATCTCCTCCGCCATCGCGGCACCGAGGGCGTCGGGCAGTGACTCGTCGAACTCCATGAACCGGCCCGCCCGATAGCGATCCAGCCGATGCCGCACGTGGCGACGCTGCTCGAAGTGGTTCGCGAGCGGGAAATAGAGGAACGGGCGGCCGGCAGCCGCCAGCTCCATCGTGGTCGTGAGCCCGCCCTGAACGACCGCGAGATCGCACGCGACGAGCTGGCGGTACAGGTCCGGGACGAAGCCGACCACCTCGACACCGTCCGGTGCCGCGAGGCTCGCGGGGTCGATCCGCGGGCCCGCAACGGCGATCAGGCGCAGGCCGTTGACCCGGCGAGCGGCATCCGGATACGCGTCAACAATCCGCCGCAGCAGTGCCTCGCCGACGCCGGACCCGCCGACGGCGGCGATCACGACCCGCTCGTCGGACCGGAATCCGAACTCGCGGCGGAGCTCCTCCCGTCGCTCGGTGAGGGGCGCCGGATCGAAGCCGGTGATGTAGCCGCTGAACGCGAAGTGGCGCTCGGTCCAATCGCGGATCGGCGGAAGCGCCGGTCCGAACGTGTCCGTCACGATGTCGTCGGGATTGCCGACGAAGATCGCCCGGTCGCGCAGCCGTGGGAAGCGCTCGACGTGCTCGATCATCTCCGCGTTGTAGTCGGCGGCGACATACGCCTCCCGTGTGCCGCCATCGGGCATCGGCAGCCAGCCGACGAAATCGGTCATCCAGACGAACGCCGTGCGTTTCAGCTCCGGGTTCTCGTGGAGGAAGTGATCGATGTCCCAGGCCTCATCGCCGATGACGAGGTCGTACTCGCCCTCGGTCACGGCGTCGTGGAAGACCATGAAGTTGGCGACGAGGATCTCGTCCATCCGGCGGATGGCCTGGAACGCGTTCAGATCGTGGCCCGCCGATTCCGCGGCGATATGGGCGGACTCCGACGCAAGCTCCGCGCTCAGCGGATGGATCCGTTCGCCGTGCGTCTCGAGGACCGCCGTCACCGGGTGTTGGGCAAGCCAATCGATCTGGAGGTCCGGGTGGATCTTCCGGAGCTCGTCGGCGATCGCGACGTCGCGCTGGGCGTGGCCCAGCCCGATCGGGGACGAGATGTAGAGCGCACGCCGGCTGCGGTGGAGCGCCCGCGTCCAGCTCGTCATCGGTCGCCACCGAGCTCGGCCATGAACGCTCGGATGAGGAGGTTGACCTTGACGGGCTCGCGTCCCAGGACGTCGTGCCCGGAGCCCTCCATCGTGACGAGCGGGCAGCCGATCGCTTCGGCGAGGCGGCGGCCGACGTCGAACGGGATGATGTGGTCGTCGGTCCCGTGGACGACCAGCGCCGGGCAGCGGACCCGGCTCGCGAGGGCGAGGCATGCGGCACGACCGGTCAGCGGAGCTCCGTCTGCCTCCGTCGTGACGTACGGCGCGTCCTCGGCCGTGACCATCGTCTCCGCGTCGGTCGCGAGGCCCCAGTCGATCGCGTCCTCGACGTGCTTCGTCGAATGCGACTCCGAGAAGACCTCGCTGAAGAAGAACTCGACGAACCCGGCCCAGTCACGGCGCCAGCTGAACGCGTTGTAGCGGGCCCAGCCGTCGTCCCGTCCGGTGTCCTCGTGGAACGGCACCTCATCGCGCTTCGGATCCCGGCTCGCGAGGGGCAGGGCGGCCCCGAAGAACAGCGCCCCCATGACCCGGTCGGGATGGTCGCCTGCCAGCATCAATGCATATGCGCCGCCCATCGACAGGCCGGCCACGATCGCCCGCTCCGTGCCGGTGGCGTCGAGGACGGCCAGCGCGTCCGCGACGAACTCCACGGCGGCATAGGCGGCTGGATCGGTGGGCCGCCCCGAGCGCCCGTTGCCTCGACCGTCGAAGGTGACGACACGGAAGTGCCGTGCCAGGAAGGGGATCTGGGCCTTCCAGAACCGCGAGTGGATGATCGTCCAGGTCGGCAGGAGGAGGATCGTCGGCTCGCCGTTGCCGTAGCGCTCCCAGGCGATCCGCACGCCGTTGCGCTCGATCGCACCGGTCTCGTCGGGCTGCCGAGCCCGGGATTGCTCGGGGTGCGGCTGCCAGCTGGCGGCCGCCGACGGGATGTCGGGTCCCGCTGGTGCGGACGGGGCGACCGGCTCCGGTCGGGAGGTGACCACCGCCGGGCCCCTAGGGCGTGCGCCAGAGCGCGTTGAGGATGCGCCAGCCGGCAGCCGTCCGGACCAGGTGAAGCGTCTCGATGTAGCGGCGGGTGTGGACGAGGGCGGTCGCGATGTCGTCGTAGACCTCGATGACCTGGATCTCGATCGCCCGCTCGGCGGGCCCGTCGCGCCGGCCCCGTCCCTGGCGCGTCCATTCGACCATCGTGTCGAACGAATCGGTGTCCAGAACCGGGTCTCCCGAGGATTCTCGCACCCAGCCGCGCTTCGCGAGGTCCGGGTGGATCGTCCGGGCCATCCGCCCGGAATCCGCGTCGAACCAGGAGCCGTAGTACTCCTCGATGACGGCGCGAACGGCGTCGACAGCCTGCAGATCCGGGGCCGCGAACGCCTGGATCGACGTCAGGCTCATGGCACACGGCCTGCGTTCGCCCCGCCGTCCTCGACGCGCCGGATCAGGTCGCCCACCTTGCGAAGTGCGGACCGCGCCGGCAGCGCCTCGTCGTCGAATCCGAGGAGGATCGCAGCCTCGACGCCCATGAACGGCATGCCCATGAGGACCGCGACCTCGGCCGGTGTGAACGGCCCGAGCCCACCGATGCGCTCGGCCGTTCGCTCGGCGACGTCGCGGAGGAGCGCCAGCCAGCCGCCCATGTAGCCCCGGACCGAAGCGGCGACGTCGGGGTCGGACCAGCCCGCTGCGATCATCTCCTGCAGGATCCGGACGTAGCCCGACGCGATGTCCTCGTCGAGGTAGTCACAGGCCCGCTCCCAGCGGACCCAGAGCGGCTCCGGCTCGTCGAACATCGACCGTTGCCGTACGAGGAGCCGCTCGTTCTCGGCGCCCAGGACAGCGAGGATGAGCTGCTGTTTGCTCCCGAAGTGGTAATGGATCTGGCTGAGCGGGACCTCCGCGGCCTCAGCCACGGCCCGCGTCGAGAGGTTTGCGTAGCCGACCGCGAGAAGGGTCGATCGGGCGGCCTCGAGAATCGCGGCGCGGGTGTCCGCCGTCGCCTGCTGGCGGCGCTCGGCTCGGCTGATCGGCGTGACCTTCGTCGCGTCCACGTTCGACCGAGCATACGACGCGTGCCTCACCCAGCGACCGAGTAAACGGCAGCGAGGACGAGCAGGACGCCGAGCGGCCGGGTCAGCCGTCGGCCCCAGGGCAGGTTCTTCTCGACCGCGGTGATCGCGCCGAGAGCGAGCATGGCGGTCACGCTGCCGAGCCCGACGCCGAACATCACCAGCATCAGGCTCCAGCAGCACCCCACGCAGAAGGCGCCGTGGGCAACGCCCATCAGGAACGATTCGCGGCGCAGCGACTGCGCCTGCCAGCGGTTGACGATGAAGCCGAGCGGGCTGCGGCACTCGTCGAGGCAGCGATCGCGGAGCGGGCTGAACTGCCACAGACCGGCAGCGAGCAGCGTCGACCCGATGATCAGCTGCGGATGCTCCGCGAGCCACGGCCAGGCGTCGACCGCGGCGTGGATCCCTCGATCGAGCACCCAGGCCGCGGCTCCGAACACGGTCCAGATCGACAGATAGCCCACGATCAGCAGCGCGACGAGCGAACCCGATGCCGGCCGGCGAGCAACGACTCCGGCGAAGACGAGCACGAGCGGGACGCTCGAGGGCAGCATCATCGCGATGATCATCAGCAGCCAGCCGGCCGTGAAGAAGGCGACCTCCAACGGGAGGCCGAAGGACGAGCCGATCACGCCGTCGTGGTGGAGGTAGCGCGCCCAGGGGGACGCGCTCCACACCGCGAGCGACAGCCAGGCAACCGCCGCCAGCGCGGCGAGCGATCCGCCGAGGATCGCCCTGTCGCGCCGGTGATCGCTGCTGAGATGCTGGGTCGTGAACATCGCCTGGACCTCGAGGAGCTCAGGCCGCGAAGCGGAAGTGGCTTTGAAGGGCGTTGTGACCCTGGAGGTCAACGCTGGGAATCCCGTGTCCGCTGCCGTCACGCGTGTACTGGCTGGCCTTGCTCGCGTAGACCGGCGAGCCTGGCACCGTACTGAACACGGTCTCGGAAAGGGTCGTCGGGTTGCCGGTCGGACCCAGGAACGGGTCCATGTCCGCTTCGACGAGGCTCCCGATCTTGAGGCTGCCCTTGCCGCCCTGAACGGTGAACGTGATCGGCGCGCGCTCGACCGCCACGACCTCGCCGATCAAGCCCGCGATGTCTGCGATCGCGCCGCCGAGCTGGCCGGTGAACAGGCGGAGCATCGCGCCCTCCTGCTCGGCGGTCGCTCGCTCGTCGACGAACACGACGGCCTTCCACGACTTTGGCGTGAGGATGTTCCCGGGCACGTGCGCCGAGACCGCCATCGTCAGCCCGCTCACGTCGATCCCCTCGATCGCACCCTTCTCGATGCCCCAGGCAATCGTCGTGTCGCAGGTCTTGTAATCCGGGTCCTCACCGACCCAGCACGGGCAGAGGATGTTGCAGGTGCAAACCTCGAGTAGCCGTCCCTCGATGTCGTATGCCATGGCCAGACTCCCAAACCGCGTCCGCAAGCACCTGTCAGTCGGTCGATCGACCGACATCGGTCGGATGACCGAACCTTACGACGGCTGTCAAGCCCCTCGAGTGCAACCTGTCAGGACCTGACCGGGTTCCGATCGATGATGAGCACCATGACCTCCGGAATCGTCGCCTTCGAGACCACACTCGGGATCTGTGCGGTTCGCTGGACCGAGGAGGGGATCGCCAGCGTGCGGCTTCCCAGTGCCCGCACGGCTGAGCTCCCGCGCCTGACCGCCGCGTCCGACGTTCCGGTCGCGGTCCGCGACGCGATCGAGGTGATCGTCGCCGTCATGGCGGGCGCGTCGCGCGACCTTCGGTTCATCGTGCTCGACGAGCATGGGATCGACCATCTCCGGCGTGCGGTCTATGCGGCGACGCGAGACGTCCCGGCCGGCACGACCGCGACGTACGGCGAGATCGCGCGGGCGATCGGGCGGATCGATCCCGAAGGGCCTCGTGAGGTTGGCGCCGCGCTGGCTCGCAATCCGTTCCCGATCATCGTCCCGTGCCACCGCGTGCTCGGCGCGAAGGGCAAGCTCACCGGCTTCTCGGCGCCCGGCGGCCTCGAGACGAAGCGGCGGATGCTCGAGCTGGAGGGCGCGCCGGGCTTCGGCCAGCAGCGGCTCTTCGGCTAGCGGCGGCCGTCCGGCCGACCGCCCGCTACTGGTCGGCGTTCTCCTCGGCCATCTCGATCGCCGCCGCCAGGTCGGCGCCGGCCAGGCCTCGCGGCTCCTTGCCCTTCGGCCAGTACAGCTCCTTGTGGACCTGCTCCTCGGGGTAGCCGCGTGCGAGCAGGGTCTCCTCGGCCGACACGATCATGTCCGGGTTGCCGCAGATGTACGCAATCGAGTTCGAAGGGGTCAGCCCGAGCTCGTCCAGGACCGGTCCGAGGATCCGCTCGACCCGGCCGGTGCGGCCCGTCCAACCTTCGTTTGACGGGTCGTCGGGCCGGGAGACGGTCGGAACGAACGTGACCGGGTACTCGCCGGACGTCACCCAGCGCTCCAGCTGCGCGCGGTAGCCGAGCTCGTTTGCGTACGACACCCCGTTCAGGAACACGACCGGACGCGGCCCGCCGTCGATCAGGAGCTGTTTCATCATCGCGACGAACGGCGCGTTACCCGTGCCCGACGAGATGAAGATGTGGGTCCGCTCGTCGTCGGGCAGGAGCATGAACTTGCCCTTCGGGCCGATCATCCGCATCCCGTGCCCCACGGGCAGGTCGAACAGCACGGGCGTGAACGCCCCGCCCTGGACGCGCCGGACGTAGAACTCGTAGCCGTCGGTGCCGGCCGCGGCCGGCGGCGACGCGACCGAATACGGCCGCTGGAGGATCTTGCCGTCCTTCATCACCCCGATCGTCATGTACTGCCCGGGCTCGAACGGCGTCGGCTCGCCGTCGAAACGGACCCAGAAGTAGGCGAGCGAATCGGTCTCGTCCTCCCGCCGGACGAGACGGGCGTTGTACTGCGGGGCGGCCGGATCGATGCCGGCCACGGGCGCGGTGAGGTCGGTCATGGTGAGCGGGGTCACTCCACGGCGGGATGGCGCGGCCATCGTACCCGTCAGCGAGCGGCCACGACCGGGTCGAACGGCTCACGCCGCCGGAGCCGATTGTCGTGCCGAGGGCTCGCGACCGATCCGCAACCCGAGCGTCGCGGGGCCCGCGGGTACAATCGCAACCTGCAGCGAACGTTCCCCGCGCCGGCCCCGGACGGCGCCCACGATCCCGAGGAGCCCGTCCCGATGGCCACGACCGCCGCGTCCCCCACCGACCGTCCGCACCGAGCGTCCAAGCGCTACATCTACGCCTGGGGCGAGGGAGTCGCCGAGGGCAACGGAGGGATGAAGGACCTGCTCGGCGGCAAGGGCGCGGGTCTCGCCGAGATGACCATCGCCGGCCTCCCGACCCCGCCCGGTTTCACGATCACCACCGAGGCGTGCAACGACTACTTCTCGGCCGGCGAGCGGCTCCCGGATGGCCTCTGGGAGGACGTCCTCGATGCGATGCGCGAGGTCGAGCGGCGCTCGGGCAAGGGCTTCGGGGATCCCGCGAACCCGCTTCTCGTCAGCGTCCGCTCCGGCGCGAAGTTCTCGATGCCCGGGATGATGGATACGGTCCTCAACCTCGGGCTGAACGAGCAGACCCTCGAGGGCCTGATCGCCCTGTCGGGCAACGCGCGGTTCGGCTGGGACGCCTACCGCCGCTTCATCGCGATGTTCGGGCGGATCGTGATGGACGTGAAGGCTGAGCGGTTCGACGAGCCGCTCGAGGCCCGCAAGCATGCCCACGGTCCGGACGCGAAGGACACGGACCTCACCGTCGAGGACCTCAAGGCTCTCGTCGCGACCTACCGCCAGGTCGTCCGCGACGACACCGGTCGCGACTTCCCGACCGACCCCTACGAGCAGCTCGACCTCGCGATCAAAGCCGTCTTCGCGTCATGGTTCGGCAAGCGCGCGAACGACTACCGCAACAGCCAGAAGATCGCCCACGACCTCGGCACGGCGGTGAACGTCGTGACGATGGTCTTCGGGAACATGGGCGACGACTCCGGCACG
>DASXTH010000226.1:0-7499 GCA_036505555.1 Candidatus Limnocylindrales bacterium
CGGCGAGGACGTAAGCCGCGATGGAGACCGAACGTGCGCCGGGGAGCCTGGCGCTGATCACGCGCGGCCCTGCCGGCAGCGCGGTTCGTTCGAACATTGCGGGCGATGGTACAGGACGATCCGTGTGCGCCTGATCCCCGCGCTTGCGGGCAGACGGAGGCCGGCGCCCGATGGGCGCCGGCCTCGATGTCCGGGCCGGGTCTAGAGGTAGCCCTGGATCCAGTCCTGCAGGAAGAAGATCAGGAACCCGACGGCAACGACCCACATCAGCGGTGGAACCTGGCCGACCTTGCCCCGGATCACCTTGATCACGACCCACGAGATGAATCCGGCGCCGATGCCGATCGTGATGTCGTAGGTGAGCGGCATGAGGATGAGCGTCAGCAGAGCCGGGAGGCCTTCTTCGACGTCGGTAACGTCGATGCCGCGGATCTGCGTGAACATCAGATAGCCCACGATGATCAGCGCGGGCGCTGTAGCGACGGCAGGGATGATCCCGGCGATCGGCGACAGGAAGATCGCGAGCAGGAACAGCACACCGGTAACGACCGAGGTGAAGCCCGTCCGGCCGCCTTCCGCGACGCCAGCCGCTGACTCGATGTAGGTCGTGTTCGAGCTCACGCCGGCCGCGCCGCCGACAGCGGCGGCAACCGAGTCCACGAGCAGCACCTTGCCCACGTCCGGGACGCTCCCGTCCTCGTTCGCGAGCCCCGCTTCCGCGGCCACGCCGGTAACGGTGCCCATCGTGTCGAAGAAGTCGGTGAGCATGATCGCGAACACGATGAGGATCGCCGAGATGGGCTTCAGCTTGTCGAAGACCTGGAGCGGGTCCACATGGCCGATCGTGCTGAACGACGGGGAGAAGACCAGGTCGCTCGGGATCTTCGCGACGCTGAACGCCAGCGCGATCGCGGTCGTCACGACGATGCTGATGATCAACGCTGCGCGGATCCGGAGGGACCACAGCGCGACGGTGATGACCAGGCCGATCCAGAAGACGAAGTCCGACGGAGCACTCGGCATGTGGAATCCGACCGGGGTGGCTACCCCGGCGACGACGAAGCCGCCATTGGCGAAGCCGATGAAGAGGATGAAGAGCCCGATACCGACTCCGATCGCCCGCTTGAGGCCGAGCGGAACGGCGTTCATCACGGCCTCGCGGAACCCGACGAGGACGAGGACCGTGACCGCGATGCCCTCGAGGAGGATCACGCCCATGGCGCCGGCCGGGCTGAGTCCGCGAGCCGTTAGGGAGAAGGCGACGATGCCGTTGATCCCCAGGCCGGCAGCCAAGGCCAGCGGGTAGTTGGCGACGACGCCCATGGCGATCGTCATGATCCCGGCGACGAGCGCGGTTCCGGCGGACAAGGCGACGGCCGTGAAGGCCGGGTCCGCGTCCTTGAACCCGGCCGTCAGGATGGATGGGTTCAGGAAAATGATGTAGGCCATGACCATGAACGTGGTCAGGCCGGCTCGCGCCTCCGTGGCGAGCGTCGTTCCCCGTTCCGAGAACTTGAAATACGCAGCAATACCGTCCACGCGGGATGTCCCTCCTCTCCTCGGCGCGCCGAAGCCACCAACGCGGGCTCGGACCGCGCCAGAACCGCCGTGGGTCCGATCGTTCTCCGTTCGATCGGCCCGGGGTACCCCCACCGGGAAACGCGGCCGGATGGGCCCCGGCCGCTGCTCGGCCTAGTCCGGCTCGTGGACCTCCAGACCCTGGAGCTCCATCTGGACGAACCCGCTCGTGTCGAACTCGAGCTGACGGGCGCCGTGGGCGGGGTCGTCGACGGTGGACAACGGGGCGTACTCGATGACGATCCGTTCGTCGCCCTGGACGAGCGAATAGACGAGGAGTTGGTCGGGCCGGGTGTCGAACTCGAGATGCTCGAACGAGTCGACGTTGAGGCTGATCGAGATCGGGGTGAAGTAGGTCGACATCTCGGGGTCGTCGACGACGATCCGCTCGACCCAGCCGCTGCCATGGGCGATCAGCTCGCGGCCCCGCAGGAACCGGTACGACACGGTCTGCTTGAGGAGGGGCCGCAGCAGGTTCTGCATGTCGACCCGGCTCGTCACGACGCCCTGGTTGACGAAGAACTTGGCGCTCGGGACGCTCGACACGGCAGGTCTCCTGGGGAAGACGAGCGAGGCGGTGGGCGGCGTCGATGGTAGCGCACGCGATCCCCGGCGACCGGGGATTCTCGTCGGGTTCGGAGTCAGCGGACCTTGATCCGGCTGTACGCGGCACCGCTCCCCGCAATGCACGTCCCGACCCAGGCCGGAAAGAACTCGACCTCGTAGTCACCGACCACGATTGGTGCCGATACGGAGATGGAGCCGTCTGTTCGAAGCCGCCACGGCAGGTCCTCAGGGGTCGCGGGTGAGGAGGCGAGGTCATCGAATGTGACCGTCGACCACGGCACGACGCGCGCCACCGTCCCGGTCAGCGTCAGTCCGTCGGCGCGGAGAATGATGTGCGCGCCCGGCGCCACCACGACGGCGCTCTCGTCTGGGGTGAGGCCGATTCCACCCGGGACGGAGTCGGAGGCATCGTAGGAACCGTCGCGCATCGAGACGCTGATCGACGTGTACTCGATGGTGGCGAAGCCGAAATGGAGGGTCTCGGGAACCTCGCCGTTGTGGGCGAACAGCCCGGCTCGTCCGGTTCCGCAGCCGGGGATCGGGGTGGGACGCGGAGTCGCGATTGGCGTCGGGTCCGGGCTTTCGGTCGGGTTCCGTGTGGTGTCCGGCGTTGGGGTGACCGTCGGAGCCGGGGTCGCGGCCGGCGGCACCGATGCAGGGTGGCTCGCGAGAGCCACCAGCGGGGCGCTCGGCGCCAGGCTCGGCGGGGCGGCCGAGCCGCTCGGCGCGGGGCTGGCGCTGCAGGCGGTGAGGATGATCGCGGCGAGCGCGGCGAGCGCGATCCGGCCGCTGGAAGGTGACGGATGCATCGAGATCTCCGTTGGGCTGTCGCGAGGGCGGCGAAGAGACGATGGGTGCCCAACTGACGCCCGGCCGCTCCTGCGTGCGACGGCCCGTATGATCCCGCCATGCTCCTCGCGGTGGACATCGGCAACACGAACGTCACGCTGGGCCTGTTCCGGAACGGCGCCCTGGCGGCGACCCGGCGCGCGACGACGCATGCGCGGGCCACGGCGGACGAGCTCGAGCACCTCCTCGACGGCCTCCTCCGCCTCGACGACGTCGCCTTCGCCGACGTGTCGGCGATCGTCTCCTGCTCGGTCGTCCCGGCGCTGAGCGCGGCGCTGGAGACCGTCGCGGCCCGCCGCGAGCGGCCTCTGTTGGTCGCCTCGGTCGGCACGGTCCCGATCGCCATTCGGACGGACCGCCCCGCCGACGTCGGGCCGGATCGTCTGGTCAACGCGCTGGCCGCTGCACGGATCCACGGCACGCCAGCGCTCGTCGTCGACTTCGGGACCGCGACCACGTTTGATTGCGTCGCGGCAGACGGCGCGTTCGTCGGCGGCGCGATCGCGCCGGGACTGGAGCTGGGCCTCGAGGCGCTCGCGGCACGGACGGCGAAGCTGCCGCGAGTCGAGCTGCGAGCGCCGGATCGGGCGATCGGGCGAGATACGATCAGCGCCATCCAGAGCGGCGCGATCCTCGGCTACCAGGCGCTCGCGGACGGCCTGATCGGCCGGATCCGAGGCGAGCTCGCGGAGGCCGCGGCCATCCCTCCACGCGACGTCCGGGTGATCCTGACCGGCGGTCTGTCGGCCGCGCCGTGGGCCCGGGCGCTCGGCGGCGTCGACGCGATCGACCCGGACCTGACCCTCAAGGGGCTCGCGATCCTCCACGCCGAGGTCGGCGGCGGCCAGCCGCTCGAGCTCGGGCTGCCCACGTGACCGACGCGGGACGCCTCGCCGGTCGGCTGATCGCGGTCGGGATCACCGGCTCGATCGCCGCCTACAAGGCGGCCGACCTCGTCCGCCGCCTGCGCGACGAGGGCGCAGACGTCGTCGTCCTGATGACCCCGACCGCCACCCGTTTCGTGGGCGAGCTCACATTCGCGGCCCTCACCCGCCACCCGGTCGAGACCGACATCGGCGGACTCCTGCCCGACCAGCGCATCGGTCACATCGTCATCGCCGACAGCGCAGACGCGATCGTCGTCGCTCCGGCCACGGCGCACTGGCTGGCTTCGATGGCGGCGGGCTTGTCCGGCGATGTCGTCACCGCGGCATGTCTTGCGACGGCCGCTCCCGTCGTCGTCGCCCCGGCGATGGACGGCGAGATGTACGCCCACCCGGCCACGCAGGCCAACCTCGCCCGGCTGCGCGACGACTTCGGCTACCGGATCGTCGAGCCCGAGGCCGGCCCGCTCGCCAGCGGCCAGACCGGTCGCGGCCGGCTCGCCGAGACCGCCGCAATCGTCGACTCAGTCGTTGCCACGGTTGGGAGCCGGCCCGTGCGGGCTCCCGACCCGACCGAGCGGCCACCGATCGTCGGGGAGGCCCGCGACGGGGATCTCGACGGGCGGCGCATCGTGGTCACCGCGGGGGGCACGGTCGAGCCGATCGATCCCGTCCGGTTCATCGGCAACCGCTCGACCGGCAAGATGGGCGTCGCGCTCGCGCGGGCCGCGCTCGATCGGGGGGCGCGGGTCACGCTGATCGTAGGCCACGTGAGCGTCGACCTGCCGGCGAGCGAGCGGATCCACTCCGTCGCCGTGGAGACGACCGCCGAGATGAGCGTGGCGGTGCACGCGGCGATGGTCGGGACGGACGCGTTGATCATGGCCGCCGCGGTCGCCGACTTCCGGCCGCGCGAGGCATCACCGACGAAGCTGGGACGCGGCGAGGGGCTGACCATCGAGCTCCAGCCCACCGAGGACATCCTGGCCGGCGTGGCCGCCGGCGTGGCCCCGGTCGGCGACCGCACTCGCCCGGTCCTCATCGGGTTCGCGGCGGAGACGGGCTCGCTCGACCGAGCCGTTGACAAGCTCCACCGGAAGGGCGTCGACCTGCTCGTCGCGAACGACGTCGCCGAGGAAGGGTCCGGCTTCGGGGCCGATACCAATCACGTCTGGATCATCTCCGCGGACGGCGGGGAGACAGATCTGCCGCTGCGCTCCAAGCGGGCCGTCGCCGACGAGATCCTCGACCGGGTCGCGGCGGCGCTGGACGCCCGCGACGCTGCCGCGCAGACTGGGCCGATGACGCAGGAGGCGCATCCGTGAGTGCCGGTTCCGAGACCATCCGCCGACTGACCGTCGGCGACATCGCCAAGCTCCATGCCGACGGGCAACGGATCGCGATGCTTACCGCGTACGACTACCCCACCGCGAAGCTGCTGGACGAGGCGGGTATCCCCCTCCTGCTCGTCGGCGACTCGCTCGGCCGGGCGATGCTCGGCTACGAGAACGAGATCCCGGTGTCCATGGCCGACATGCTCCACCACACCGCCGCTGTCACGCGCGGCGCGAAGCGGGCCCTCGTCATCGGCGACATGCCGTTCCTCAGCTATTCGACGCCCGAGACCGCGGTGGCCAACGCCGGACGGTTCCTGTCCGAGGCCGGCGCCCAGGCCATCAAGGTCGAAGGCGGCGTGCGGAGCCAGCGGACAATCGAGGCGATCGTCAAGGCCGGCATCCCCACGATGGGCCATATCGGCTGGACGCCGCAGGCCGCGAACGCCGCAGGCAAGGTCCGCGTGCTCGGGAAGAGCCGCGAACAGGCGCGGGCGCTCCTCCATGACGCACTCGCGGTCCAGGAGGCCGGCGCGTTCTCGATCGTCCTCGAGCTCGTCCCGGAGCAGCTCGCCGCGGCGATCACCGACCGCCTGCGGATCCCGACGATCGGGATCGGCGCCGGAGCCGGCTGCAGCGGCCAGGTCCAGGTGATCACCGACCTGCTCGGGATCGACGCCTGGCACCCGAAGCACAGCAAGCCGTACGCAGACTTGCGCGGGACGATCGTCGCCGCGGCGACGGCCTGGGCCGCCGACGTGGCTGCGGGCACGTTCCCGGGTCCGGAGCAGACGGTCCGCATGGACGACGAGGTCCTCGAGGAGGTCCTCGGCCGATCCGAACATGATCGGTCGTCCGACATGATCCCGGACGGCGTGCCGCTCGACCGCGACCTCTAGCCCTCCGAAGACGTCCCCGATCGCACCTCCGAACGCCTGAGAGACCGTCGGTCCCAACCCGGATGTGACTTCCGGCCCGGATGGCCCGGGTCCGAGGCACGGGAGAAGGGTCCGCCTGTCCCGTTGGCGCGTGACGCGCCGCCCACGACGCTACCTGCAGCAGGAAATCGCGCACGAAGCGCGGAGGCTCCAGCAGCAGGAAGGGTTGGAACGATGAACGGTCGCTTCAAGAAGCTCGGGATCGTCCTCGCACTGTTCGGGTTCGCGTTCGTCGCCGCGGGCGGCTATGCGTTCATCCGGACACAGGACGGGGCTCGCTCCCTCCAGGCATTCAGCGCCGCGCAGGGCGTCAAGCTCACCTACAACCAGGACGGCCAGCTCACCGATCGCGGCAAGACCGAAGGCGCCGCTGCGATCATGTCGCTGCTCACGAACGACTGGGGCTACACGGTCAACAGCTCCGAGCTGAACCCGAACGACCCGCTCGTGAACACCGCCAGCGAGTTCATGTACCAGATGGCCACCATCAGCTACCACACGCTGCATGGCGCGACGACCGTCACGTTCGACAAGGACGTCGTGGTCGACGGCAAGGTCGTCCTGACGGCCGGCACCTATGACTTCACCAATGACGGCAAGTATTGGACCGGCTTCAACCGGGCGGATCCGATCCAGGCGGCCGCTCGCGAGAAGATCTGGACCGGGACGGCCCACGCGCTCATCGCCGAGCTCGGCGTCGGCAGCGTCACCGCCTCGACCCTCCAGATGGGCCTAGGTCTCGCCGCCCTCTTCGCGGCCCTCGGCCTGGTCCTGATCGTCGCGGGCATCGGGCTCATCTGGGCCGTCCGCCCCGAGACCGTCAAGGCCCCGGCGTTCCGCCCGGTGGCGAACCCGATCTGACGAACATCCCATCGGGCCGCGGAACGGCCCGACCGAGAAGGGCCGGCACCAGAACGCTGCGGTGCCAACCCTCCCAGCGCCCGAACCGGCGAGGTTCCCACAGGAGCCTCGCCGTTCGGCGTGTCCGCCACGCCGATGCCGTAGCCTTCGCCCGTGACGACCACCTTGCCGGGGACGACGATGCGGATCGTCCGGACGCGGACCGAGCTGCGCGAGGCGCTCGACAGCGCTGCGCGGCCGCTCGGGCTCATCCCGACGATGGGCTGGCTCCACGATGGGCATCGGTCGCTGATGCGTCGGGCCCGCGCCGACAGCGCGACGACGATCGCGACGATCTTCGTCAACCCGCGCCAGTTCAACGAGGCCGCGGACTTCCAGCGATATCCGCGGAACGAGGCGCGCGATCTCGCGATCTGTGCTGAGGAAGGCCTCGATCTCGTCTTCGCGCCGGAGGTCGACGAGGTCTATCCGCCCGGCTTCGACACGAC
>DASXTH010000227.1:0-3614 GCA_036505555.1 Candidatus Limnocylindrales bacterium
TCCGGTACGGCTCCACGCGCCGCTGCGATGCTTCCTGGCGTCGATCGGAGTAGTCGAAGCGCGCGGTGAAATGGTCGCGGGCCAGGCGGGCGAGGTCCGTCAGGGCCGCTGGATCCACGGTCACGACCGGCCGCCTCCGGACGTGCGTCACTCCCTGCAGCGTGCTCACCTGGCGGCGAAGGCGCGGCGGGAGCACCTGTTCCAGCTTCGCGAGGGCTCGCAGCGACGTCTCCTCGATCCCGGTCACCGCGCCGCTCGTCGCCGTCCGGAGCCCGATCGCGATCGCCACGGCCTCCTCGTCCTCGAGGAGCAGTGGCGGCATCGAGCTGCCGGCCTCGAGGCGGTAGCCGCCGACCGAACCGCGGGTCGCATGGACCGGGTAACCGAGCGAGCGCAACCGTTCGATGTCGTTGCGGATCGTGCGGGCGCTGACCTCGAGCCGATGGGCGAGCTCGGCCCCCGTCCAGTCGCGGGGCGTCTGGAGCAGCGACAACAGGCGAAGAAGGCGGCCGGAGGGTCCCATGTCGCCGTGAAATCTACCACGCTATTAGGAACGAAGTTGACCTAATCGCCGCCTAGGATCAGGGCATTCCCCACCACTGGAAGGAGTGCCCAATGGCCCAGTCAGCGAGCCAGCCACGGATGGCGGCGGATCGCCCGCCGATCGAGCTTCCTCATCCCGTCCGGATGCGCGTCCTCGGCGCGATCATGGTCGGCATCTTCCTCGCCGCGCTCGACCAGACCGTGGTCGGGACCGCGCTGCCGCGGATCATCACCGACCTCGGCGGCACGAACCTCTACACGTGGGCGTTCACGGCTTACCTGCTGACCTCGACGATCAGCGGCCCGCTGTACGGCCGGCTGTCCGACCTGTTCGGCCGGCGACCCGTCTTCCTCTTCGGGATCGGCGTGTTCATGCTCGGCTCCGCCCTGTCCGGGCTGACGTCCGAGATGTGGCAGTTCGTCCTCGCCCGCGGCGTCCAGGGCATCGGCGCCGGCGCGCTGTTCCCGATCGCGATGGCGACGATCGCCGACTTGTTCACCTTCCAGGAGCGCGGCAAGTACCAGGGCCTGTTCGGCGCGGTCTTCGCTCTGTCCAGCCTTCTCGGCCCCGCGATCGGCGGCCTGATCACCGACACGATCGGCTGGCCGTTCGTCTTCTTCGTCAATCTGCCGGTCGGCGCGGTCGTCCTGTGGACGGTCCGGCGCTATCTGCCGTCGTATCGCCCGGTGGGCGATCGGCCGCGGATCGACTACCTCGGTGCCGGCCTGTTCGCCGCGGCCCTCGTGCCGATCCTCGTCGGGCTCACGAACAAGTCCTCGGCCGAGTGGACCGACCCGTCGGTCGGCGGCCTGATCGCCCTTGGCGCGGTCCTTCTGGCCGTGTTCGTTGCCGTCGAGTCTCGCGCGGCCGAGCCGATCGTCCCGCTCGGGCTCTTCCGGATCCGGGCGGTTGCGGTGTCGGTCGCGGCGGCGTTCCTGGCCGCGTCCGGCTTCTTCACCGCGGTCGTCTTCCTTCCGCGCTGGTTCCAGGTGGTCGGCGGTGCCTCGGCGACGATCTCGGGCTACGAGATGCTGCCGCTCCTCGCGGGCGTGATCGTCAGCGCGAGCGCCGCCGGGCCGATCGTCGCCCGCAGCGGTCGATATCGCCGGCTCCTGTTCGCGGCGATGATCGCAATGGCGACCGGCCTTGCGCTCCTCACCCAGCTCCGGATCGACACGCCGCTGCCCGCGCTGTGGGCCGTGATGTTCCTGACCGGCCTCGGCGTCGGCCCGGTGTTCTCGGTCTTCCCGATGGTCGTCCAGAGCAACGTGCCGGTCACCCAGATCGGCGCCGCGAGCAGCAGCGTCTCCTTCTTCCAGCAGGTCGGCGGCACGGTCGGACTGGCGATCACCGGAACGATCTTCGCGACGTCGATGACCCACGAGCTGCCGGCGGCGCTGGGCGTGGCCGGCGTGCCGGCCCAGGCCGGCCAGGCGTTCGCTGCGAATGGTGGCGTCCAGGCGCTCACCGGCGTCGGGACGACCAGCACGGCATTCCTCGCCTCGTTGCCCGGCGATGTCCGTGGTCTCGTGGAGCCGTTCCTGCCGGCGATCGTCGGGGCGATCCACACCGCCTTCTCGATCGCGACGTCGAGCACGTTCGCGATCGGCATCGCGACATCGCTGGTCGCCGCCGGCCTGGTGACCCTCTTCCGCGAGGCACCGGCTGCGGCGAGCGTCCCGGAGTGGACCGAAGCCGAGGTCGAGGCCGGCGATCGCGCGGCATCTGCCGCCTGACCGTCGTTTCGAGCGCCGGGGCGTCCGCCGGACGCCCCGGCGCCTCCGTGTTCGGCGAATGACGTAGCGTTGCACCGTGAGCCGGGAAGCCGAGGACCTCAATCGGCGCCTCCTGCGCGCCCGCGACGCGATGGACCGCGCCTACGCCGAGCCGCTCGACGTCCGCGCCGTGGCCGCAGTGGCCCTCACGTCCGAGGCGCATTTCAGCCGAACCTTCCGGGCCGTCTTCGGCGAGACCCCGCATCGGTACCTCCAGCGACGGCGGGTGGAACGCTCGATGTTCCTCCTGCGCGAGACCGACCGGAGCGTCACCGACATCTGTCTCGACGTCGGGTTCACCAGCCTCGGGACGTTCAGCCGGACGTTTCGTGAGATCGTCGGCGAGACGCCGTCCGGCTACCGCGCAGGCCACGGACCGATCGTGGCCCCAAACTGCTTCCAACTGGCTGCGACGCGGCCGTGGTGATTTGAGCAGTTTCGGAGAAGCCCCGCGCGGCGGTCCCAGCCTAGGATCACGTCCGAAGCCATCAAGCCGCAGTGAGGAACGCCGAGATGAGCACAGAGACGACCAAGGACATTGGCGACGGGTTCAGCGCCGAGGAGAAGGCCGCGATGCGCGAGCGCGCCCGTGAGGCCAAGGCCGAGGCGCGGCGCGGTGCCGACCGAGAAGCCGGCCTCAGGGACCTGCTCGCGAAGGTCGCCGAGATGCCACCGGCGGACCGCCAGCTCGCGGAGCGGCTCCACGAGCTGGTCACCGCCAACGCGCCGGACCTGGACCCCAAGACGTACTACGGGATGCCCGCCTACGCCCGCGATGGCCGGGTGGTGTGCTTCTTCAAGCCCGCCTCGAAGTTCAACGTCCGCTACGCGATCTTCGGCTTCGAGGATGAGGCCCGGATCGATGACGGCGAGCTGTTCCCGGCCGCGTACGGGCTGAAGGAGCTGACGCCCGCGGCCGAGGCTCGGATCGTCGAGCTCGTGAAGAAGGCCTGAGGAGGCTCCCGATGATTAACACGCTGAACGTCACCGCGATCAAGGTCCTCGACCAGGACGAGGCCCTCGACTTCTACGTGAACAAGCTGGGTCTCGAGGTCGGCCAGGATATCCAGCAGGGTCCCGTACGCTGGCTGACGGTCCGCGTCCCGGGCGACCTCGAGACCGAGATCTACCTCGAGAAGCCGGCGCCGCCGGCCTATGACGAGGCAACGGCCGCCCAGCTCCGCGAGCTGATCACGAAGGGCGCCGTGGGCTGGATCGCCTTCCGGACGGACGACGTCCGTGCCCTCTACGAGATGCTGAAGTCGCGGGGCGTCACGGACTTTACCCAGGAGCCC
>DASXTH010000228.1:0-7537 GCA_036505555.1 Candidatus Limnocylindrales bacterium
GACTACCTCGCGCGCTACCGCTTCAAGATCGCCGGCACGAAGACCCTGCTCGACGTCCTCGACGAGCACACCCCGCTGAACCTCGTGCCGCGCTACGAGCCGCGGTTCCCCTCGCTGTACTGACCCCGGGGTCGCGGCCGCGCGGCACGTCGCGAGCTGCAAGGCTGGGCGTCCCGCGCTGACGATCGCGAACCGGCGGTGCCCGCGGTCGATGGCCTCTATCGTTGACGCCATCCGACCATCGAACCGACGGAGACCGCGCGGTGCGCAACATCGACGAGCACACGATCACGCCGGCCGTCCTGGCGGCGATGGGCGATTGCCGGGACGAGCGCCTGCTCGAGGTGATGACGAGCCTCGTCCGGCATCTCCATGACTTCGCCCGCGAGGTCGAGCTGACCGAGGATGAATGGTTCGCGGGGATCCGCTTCCTCACCGAGACGGGACGGATCACCGACGATCGGCGCCAGGAGTTCATCCTCCTGTCGGACGTGCTCGGGCTGTCGATGCTCGTCACCGCCCAGAACAACACGAAACCGGCGGCCTGCACCGAGTCGACCGTCTTCGGTCCGTTCTTCGTCGAAGGGGCGCCGCAGGTCGCGAACGGCTCGGACATCGCGAACGGCGCACCCGGTGCGCCGAGTGTCGTCCGCGGCCGCGTCCTGAGCCTCGCCGGCCAGCCGGTCGCCGATGCCGTCATCGACGTCTGGCAGTCGGACGAGGACGGCTTCTATGACGTCCAGCTGCCGACCGCCGACGGCGCACAGCCGGAGGCGCGCGGCCGGGCACAGCTCCGCTCCGATCCCGACGGTCGGTTCTACTTCCGCTCCGTCCTCCCCGAGCACTACCCAATCCCCCACGACGGTCCGGTCGGGGCGATGCTCGAGGCCCTTGGGCGGCATCCGTGGCGGCCGGCCCACGTCCACTTCAAGATCGTGGCGCCGGGCTTCGAGCGGCTGATCACCCACGTCTTTCGTGACGGCGATCCATACCTCGACTCCGACGCCGTGTTCGGCGTCCGCTCGAGCCTCGTCGCCGATTGGGTCCGGCACGACCCGGAGCCGGGCGCGAGTCAGCCGTGGTACTCGCTGGACTACGACTTTGTGCTCAACCCGCTCCCGGCCGCGTGACGACGCTCGCCTTCGTCCACGAGGCGCGTCCCGGCCGGGTCGTCTTCGGCGCCGGCAGCCTGAAGCACCTCGAGCGGGAGGTCCAGGCGCTAGGCGCGGAGCGTGCCCTGATCCTGGTCACGCCGTCCAAGCGCGAGATCGCGGCGACGATTGGCGCGCGGCTCGGCGGGCGTTCGGCCGGCGTGTTCGATCGGGTCACCATGCACGTGCCCATCGAGCTGGCGCGCGAAGCCCGCGCCCTGGCAATCGAGCTCCGCGCCGACTGCGCGATCGCGCTGGGTGGCGGCTCCACGATCGGGCTTGGCAAGGCGATCGCGCTCGAGTCCGGCCTGCCGATCCTCGCCGTCCCGACGACGTACGCCGGCAGCGAGATGACCCCCATCTTCGGCCTGACCGAAGCGGGCAGGAAACGGACCGGGACCGATCTGCGCGTGCTGCCCCGGACCGTGATCTACGACCCGGAGCTGACCCTGACGCTGCCGGAGGACCTGTCGATCACGAGCGGCCTCAACGCCCTCGCCCACGCCGCGGAAGGGCTCTACGCCCGCGATGCCACCCCGATCACGAGCCTCCTTGCGGAGGAGGCGATCGGCGCGATCGGCCGGGCCCTGCCTCGCATTCACGCCGACGGCCGCGATCTCGTCGCTCGCACCGACCTCCTCTACGGCGCCTGGCTGGCGGGGAGCGTGCTCGGGACGGTCGGGATGGCGCTCCATCACAAGCTCTGCCACACGCTCGGCGGTACCTTCAACCTGCCGCATGCCGCGACGCACTCGGTCGTGCTGCCGCACGCGCTCGCCTACAACGCCGCGGCTGCTCCCGAGGCGATGCGTCGGATCGCCCGCGCCCTGGACACCGCTGACGCGCCGCTCGGCGTGTACGAGCTGGCGCGGCGGCTCGGCGCGCCGACCGCGCTGCGCGATCTCGGCATGACCGAGGCCGATCTCGACGTCGCTGCCGAGATCGCGACCGCCGATCCGTACTGGAACCCCCGTCCCGTCACCCGCGAGTCCATCCGTCCGCTCCTCGTCCACGCCTTCGAGGGCGCTCCGCCGAGCGCCTGACCCATCGCCCAAGGAGACCGCCATGGCGAACCCCCTCGGCCCCGAGACGACCCTCGGCGTCGCCTGCCTCGGGGTCACCCACCCGCACACGAGCGGCCGCGTCCGGGCCGTTCAGCGCCGGACCGACTTCCGGATGGCCGGAGCGGCCGACGAGAGCCCGCTGCTGACGCCGTTCTGCGAGGCGCTTGGGCTGGAGGCGCGGACGAAGGCCGACATCCTCCAGGACCCGGACGTCCACGTCGTCTACGTCCACTCGAAGAGCTATGCGATGGCGGACCTGTCGATCGAGGCGCTCGAGGCCGGCAAGGCCGTCCTGTGTGAGAAGCCGGCCGGCCGGAACGCGGCCGACGTCCGGCGGATCGCGGAGGCGGTCGAGCGGACCGGCGGATCGCTCCAGGTCGGCTACTGCTGGCGGTTCTCGCCGGCGGTCGACGCGATGCAGGAGGCGCTCCGGAGCGGGCGGCTCGGCAAGGTCGTCCAGGTCCGGGCGCACGGCGGCTGCTCCCACAACGAGGCCGACACCGACCATATGAAGCAGCCGGGCGACATCGGCGGCGCGATGTTCGTCATCTCCTGCCACCTCTTCGACCGGGTGATCCTCCACTTCGGGATGCCACGCTCGGTCAACGCCCGGATCACGAAGTTCCCGGGCGTCATGGGCCCCACCTCCCGCGAGGACGCCGCCGGCGCCGTCCTCAACTACGACGACAAGATCGTCGTCGTCGACTTCTTCTCGTGGGACCCGCTGCCATGGCTCGAGAACTGGGACATCACCGCGTACGGCACCGAGGGCGTGATGTCGAGCCGGCCGCTGCCGTCGAGCTATCGGATCTGGGACAGCGGCCGGAACGGGATCCCGGAAGGCTGGACCGAGTGGAGCGAGACGAGCTTCCCGATCAGCTGGGCGTCAAAGAAGACGATCTACTCGCCCGAGCTCGCCGAGATCGGCAATCCGTCGTTCTTCGACCGCGAGCTGACGGCATTCAGTGACGCCATTCGGTCCGGCTCGCAGACCGTGATTCCGGCCAGCCACGCGTTGAACATCAGCACGCTCATCGAAGCGCTGTTCGCGTCGTCGGCGCAGGCCGGGTCGGAGGTGCTCCTGTGATCGCCCGGCGGCTGGGACTCCTGGCCGCGTACTGGACGCTCGCCGGGGACGTCTACCCCGGCGCGCCCACGGAGGTCAGCCCGTTCCCGCTCGAGGATCGCGCGGCGGCGGCCGCTGCGGCGGGGTATGTCGGTATGGGTCTGGTCCACGAGGATGTGCTCGCGACCGTCGGGCGGATCGGCTACCCGGGGATCCGGCGGGTCCTCGTCGACCACGGGCTCGACCACGTTGAGCTCGAGTTCCTCAACGACTGGTATCTCGATCCGGCCGACCCAGCTCGCCGCGCATCGGACCGGGCCCGGTCGGAGCTGCTCGAGGGCGCGGCCGCGCTGGGCGCGCGCAACGTCAAGGTGTCGCCGCACCTGTTCGACGAAGGTGAGCCAGACATTCCGTTGATCCGCGACGAATTCGCCCGCCTGTGCGAGCAGGCGCGCGAGGTCGGCACGAACATCGTCATCGAGATGATGCCGTTCACGAACGTCGACACGATCGAGCGAGCAATGGCGATCATCGCCGGCGCCGGTCAGTCGAACGGCGGGATCCTCCTCGACATCTGGCACGTCGAGCGGCCCGGGATCCCGTTTGCCGAGATCGCGACGATCCCGGCGCGGTTCCTCCTGGGTGTGGAGCTCGACGATGCCGCCGGCGACGTCGTCGGCACGCTGTTCGAGGACACGCGATTCCATCGCAGACTGCCCGGCGAAGGCTCGTTCGATGTCCCAGGGTTCGTGCGGGCGGTCGAGGCCGCCGGGTTCGACGCCCCCTACTACGGGGTCGAGATCATCTCGGAGACCTACCGGCGGCAACCGCTCGAGGTGATGGCTCGCACCTCGTTCGATGCGACGATCCGCCAGGTCCAGATCGCCCTCGCCGAGCCCGCTGGAGGAGCCGCATGATCCGCATCGCCGTTCTCGGAGCCGGGCGGATGGGGAAGATCCACGCCACCAATGCCGCCACGAATCCGCGAGCGAGGTTGGTGGTCGTGGCAGATCCGGTCGCGGCCGCCGCCGAGTCGTTGGCCGGGCAGCTGGGCTGCGAGGCCTCCACCGACGCGGACGCCGTCATCGCCCGCGCCGATCTGGACGCGATCGTGATCGGCACGCCGTCGGACACCCACGCCCGGCTGCTGCTCCTCGCCGCACGCGCCGGCAAGGCGGTGCTCTGTGAGAAGCCGGTCGACAACGACCTCGCCCGGGCCGACGAGGCGGTCGCCGAGCTGGCGCGTCTGGGCGTGCCCGTGATGATGGCGTTCAACCGTCGCTTCGATTCCTCGAACATGGAGATCCGGCGGGGCATCGATGCCGGCGAAATCGGCGACGTGCGCCAGGTCGTCCTGACCAGCCGTGATCCCGGGCTGCCGCCGCGCGACTACGTCGCCCATTCCGGCGGGATCTTCCGGGACATGGTCGTCCACGATTTCGACATGGCCCGCTTCCTGCTCGGAGAGGAGCCGGTCGAGGTGTTCGCGACGGCGAGCCGGCTCGTCGACCCCGAGCTCGTGGGCGAATTCGACGACTACGACACGGTGGCGGTCGTCCTGCGGACCGCGTCCGGCAGGCAGTGCCTGATCAACTGTTGCCGGGAGGCCGCGTACGGCTACGACCAGCGGATCGAGGTCCTCGGTTCGACCGGGATGCTCCAGAACGACAACCTGCGCGCCAACACCGTCCGGCGATCCTCCGCGACGGAAACCGAGGCGCGGTCACTCCTCCTGAACTTCTTTCTCGAGCGGTACGCCGATGCGTACCGGAACGAGATGGAGGCGTTCCTCGCCGCCGTCGAGGAAGGCCGTCCGATGCCGACCTCGCCGATCGACGGGCGCCAGGCCCTGTTGCTTGCCGATGCGGCGGCGCAGTCCGTGCGGGAGGGCCGGCCGGTTCGAGTCTGACGTCCCGAGCCGGGTCTTCCGAAATCGTCAATCGTGGGACATCGTGTTCGGTCACGCGCCGATCCTCCGAAATCGGCGTCCGATTTCGGCGGACGGGCGAGCCGCGACGCGGCCCTGGACGACCGCCGATTTCGGAACGACGCGGCTGATCAGCCTCGCACGCGACGATCGGCAGCGAGGGCCTGCCGCATCTGGCGGAAGGACACGGGCAGGATCGGCCGCCAGCCGCGCCAGACCGCGACGAGCCAGACCGCGACGCTCCGCTCGAGCGGTCCCCAGCGCATGCCGTAGTCGCGCCGCACGCCGTCAGGCAGGAGCCCGACGGCCGGCCAGAGTGTCCACGCGTACATCCACGACGGCAGTCCGGCAAGCGGTGGCAGCACCGGCCCGAGCGGCGGATGGAGGATGACGTCGGCGAGCTCGCGGGCGGTCGGGCCGACCCGGACGGGGCCATCGGGGCCGATCGAGCGCGCCACATACGCGTCGAAGGCGTCGAGGTCGCGCGGCAGGAGGTCCGACGGGATCCCGAACGCCCGCCCGATCGGGAGCGTCTCCGCGTAATACCGGGCTCGCCGATCGCGCGAGAGGGGCTCGAGCCAGCGGTCGGCGACGACGATCGTCGAATCGACGAGGGTGGCGTGCACCCAGAGCGCGAGCTCCGGGTCGCGGGCCCGGTAGGTCGGGCCGGTGATCGACCGGTGGAGCTCGTTGAGGCGGCGGATCTCGGCGCGTGCCGCCGTCCGCGTCCCGTAGACGATCCGGAGGTAGCTTCGGAGCGTGCCGTCGAGGCGCGCCCACGGGTCCGCCCGGAAGTCGCTGTGATCGGCCACGCCGGCGGCGACCTGGGGGTGGGCGAGCTGGAGGAGCAGCGCCCGCGGCCCCGCCCCGAGGAGGAGCATCGCCTCGCGGTTGAGCGCCCACGCCTCGGAGCCGGGACCATAGAGCCCGGCAGCTTCAGGACCGTGCGGCGGCCTATCGGTCATCCGGGGAGTGGCCACACGCGAAGGATCGGGCATGGGCGTTGGGCCGTTGAGGGGCCGGCTTCGACCCGGAGTCCTGTCGCGAGCTCCATCGAGCCCTCGGGGATGCCGACTGAGCCTTCAGCCCTCGCCGGCTCGTCGGCCGACGACCCACCACGCAACGGGGAATGCGGCCGCGGCAAGGATCAGCTTGATCGCATCACCCAGGAGGAACGGCGTCAGGCCCTTCGCGATCCCGGCCGCAAGATCGAGGTTGGCGACGGCCATGTACCACGGCACGCCGACCAGGTAGATCGCGACATTGCCGATCGCCATCGCCCCCAGCGCGCCGACGATCTTGCGATCCCAGCCGAGCTCGGCGAGCCGACCGACGAGCGCACCGGCGAGGAGAAATCCGACGATGTAGCCCCCGCGGGCGCCGAGGATCACGCCGACGCCACCCTGGTTCTCGGCGAAGAACGGCAGGCCGATGAGCCCGATCAGGACGTACAGCCCGATGCTCGCGACTCCACGGCGGAGTCCGAGCGCGCCGCCGACCAGGAGCACCCCGAACGTCTGGCCGGTGATCGGGACGGCCGAGCCCGGAACCGGGATGGAGATCCGCGCGCAGAAGTAGATCAAGGCGGCGCCGATGGCGATCAGGGCGACGTGCCGGAGCCGACTGCCCATCCGCTCGCCAACCCGGATCGGAACGAGGAAGTCCCCGATCGTGAGCCCGCGCTCCTCGACCGGGAGCCGGCTCAGCCGTGCGCTGGCGGTGATCATCGCTTGACGGCGCCCTCCGCTCGGCGCGACCTCCACCCGACCGGCTGGGCCCGGCCGCGTCCGCCGATCCGAGTCTACCATCGCGCCGCGCCCGCTCAGCCTTATTCGTGCTGGACCGCGGCCACGATCGCGAGACGGCTCGCGAGCCGCGCCGGGTACCACGCCGCGACCATCGAGACGCCGACACCGAGCACGACCGCGACCGCGATCGACGCCCACGGCAGGTCCAGGATCGGCGGCCCGCCACCGGACAGCAGGATGAGGACCGCGCCCGCGACGAGACCGGTCGCAACTCCCAGCGCCGAGCCGACGATTCCGAGAATCCCGGCCTCGACGACGACCGTCCGGCGAACCTGCCCGCGGGTCATCCCGGCCGCGCGCAGGACGCCCAGCTCGCGGACGCGCTCGAGGACGCTCACCGTCAGCGTGTTCACGATCCCGAGCGCGGCGACGACCACCGCCACGAGGGCGAGTGCGTCGAACAGGCCGAAGACCTCGCTCAGGGCGTTGTCCACGGCACCGGCGACGACGGTGACCGGGTTCGGCTCGAGGGCGACCTCGCGGGCCGCCGCTTCCAGCACCGGGCGCGCGCTGGCCTCCGC
>DASXTH010000229.1:0-3509 GCA_036505555.1 Candidatus Limnocylindrales bacterium
GGGTGCGTGAGCGAGTGCGCGGACCCGGCAACGAAGGACTGGCGCGTCCGGTGGGCGAGTGAATGGCGGAGAGGGCGGGATTCGAACCCGCGGTGCTTTCGCACACCGCTTTTCGAGAGCGGCACCATCAACCACTCGGACACCTCTCCGCCGCAGAGGATAGCAAAGGCACGCGAGGCGGCCGACCGGACGATGGTCCGGGACGGACGAGGGCGGTGGCGGCTCAGGCGATCGCGGTCGTGCCCGCCAGCAGCTCTTCGGCCTCGTCGCGGCGGATCCCGCTGACGATCCGGATACGCCGCGGCAGATCCGGATGCTGCGCGAGCTGGATGATCGTCCCTGCGGCGCCCTCGGCCTCGTTCGGCATCGCGAAGACAAGGGCCGCGACATCGCTCTCGAGCAGCGCCCCGACGCACATCGCGCACGGCTCGACGGTCGTGAAGATCGTGGCGTCGGCGAGCCGCTCGCGGCCGAGCTTCCGCGCGGTTTCGCGCAGGGCGACGACGACGGCATGGGCCGTCGGGTCGTTGGATTCGAGGACGCGATCGTGGGCCCGGACGACCATCGCCTCGTCGACCACGGCAACTGCGGCGTTCGGGCGCTCCCCGGCGGCGATCGCGTTCCGCGCCTCGGCCAGGGCCTCGCCCATGAACAGCTCGTAGTTCATGGGCCGACCATAACAGGCCATCTCGCACTGGTGCGTGGCGCGGCGCCGTCACCGTCACGCAACCTACTCGCGCCCGTGGCGAGAGGTACGATCCGCAGGTCATGGCAGCACGACGTCGGATCGGCATCCTGACCGGTGGAGGCGACGTCCCCGGTCTGAACTCGGTCATCAAATCGGTCGTCTATCGGGCCACCGAGATCGGCGACGAGGTCGTCGGCATCCGCCGCGGCTGGGAGGGTCTGACCCACCTCCGCTTCGACCCCCAGCCCGACCCGAACTACATCGTCCGCCTGGACCGCGCCAACACGCGGACGATCGACCGGACCGGCGGGACGTGGCTCCACACCTCGCGCACGAACCCCAAGAAGATGAACGCCTCGAACGTGCCGGCGTGGCTCGACCCCGGTCGGGTTGCCGCGATGACGAACGCGGACGGCATCGTGGACCTGACGCCGGTCGTCCTCGACAACATCGAGCGCCTCGGGCTCGACGTCGTCGTCACGATCGGCGGCGACGACACGCTGAGCTTCTCGCGCGTGCTCTTCGATGAGGGCGTGCCCCTGGTCGCGATTCCCAAGACCATGGACAACGATGTCGCGGGGACGGAGTACTGCATCGGCTTCTCGACCGCGATCACCCGCGCGAAGGAGCTGATCAACCGCCAGCGGACGACACTGGGATCGCATGAGCGGATCGGCGTCTTCCGGATCTTTGGCCGAGACGCGGGCTTCTCCGCGCTCTACACGGCCTACGTCACCTCGGCCCGGTGCGTCATCCCCGAGGCACCCTACGACCTCGATCGACTCGCCGCGATCGTCGTCGAAGATCGCAACGCGAACCCGTCGCGCTACGCCGTGGTCGTGACGGCCGAGGGCGCGATCTGGAAGGGCGCTCAGATGCAGGACATCGGGGAGGCCGATATGTTCGGCCATCGCCACAAGGCGAACGTCGGCGAGGTCCTGGCAGCCGAGCTGAAATCCCGAACCGGCGTCGAGGCTGTCGCCTCCGAGCTGACCTACGACCTGCGCTCGGGCGAGCCCGACATGCTCGACTCGATGGTCGCGACGACCTTCGCCAACATCGCGATGGACCTGGTCCGGGACGGGATCACCGGCCGGATGATGGCGATCCGCGACGGGAAGTACGCCCACACCGAGCTTCCCGCACCTGGGACGAAGGCGCGGCGGGTCGACGTGGCCGACATGTACAACGAGGTCCGGTTCCGGCCGCGCTACGAGGGCAAGCTCGGCGATCCGATGCTGCTCGTCGGCGTCGGTGGCGGCGTGCCGCAGCCCGTCTGACCCCGGCGTAGCGCCCGTCTAGTCCGGCAGGCCGGACCGCCCGCGGATCACGCGCGCCAGCGCGGACATGTCGTCGTCGGCGTGGCCGCCCTCGACGAGATCTCCTTCGAAGGCGGACGCAAGCTCGGCTACCGGAAGCTCGGCGCCCATCTCGCGGGCCAGTTCGAGCGCGATCGCGAGGTCCTTGCGATGGAGAGCGACCTTGAACCCGAGTGGGTAGTCATTGGCGATCATCCGGCCGCTGCGGTTCGCGAGGACCCAGCTCTGCGCGGCGCCACCACCGAGCGCGCCGACGACCTGCTCAGGGTCGAGGCCGGCCTTGATCGCGAGGACGATCCCCTCGGCCACGCCGAGATAGGTCCCGGCGAGGATCACCTGGTTGACGGCCTTCACGGCCTGGCCGGCACCGCTCGGACCGACATGCGTGATCGTCTTCCCCATCGCCTCGAGGATGGGGCGGGCGCGTTCCACGGCCGCGGCCTCCCCGCCACAGAAGATCGTGAGCGTTGCCTTCTGGGCGCCCTCGCTGCCGCCGGAGACCGGCGCGTCGACCAGGGCGACGCCGCGCTCGGCGAGGCGTGTCGCGAAGTCGCGGGTCGCCGACGGGGAGATGGTCGAACAATCGACGACGAGCTGACCCTGGCGACTGCCTGCAGCGACCCCCTGCGGCCCGAACAGGACCGATTCGACATCGGGCGTGTCCGAGACGCATACGACCATGGCATCGGTGTCGCGGGCGACATCGGCGGGCATTGCCGCCCGGATCACGCCGAGCTCGTCGAGCTCCGGCGCCCGGCCCGGGCTGCGGTTCCAGACCGTCACGGCGAATCCCGCCCGGGCCAGGTTGGCGGCCATGGCGGCGCCCATCGTCCCGAGTCCCAGGAAGCCGATTCGCCCGTCTGCCATCCGATCCTCGCTGCTACGCTCGCGCGGACATCATGCACCGGCGGGAGGAGGATCGATGCCCCTGTTCGCGGCCGCGTTCGCGCTCGTCGCTGCGGCGTTCCACGTCCTGTTCTTCGTCCTGGAGAGCGTCGTGTTCACGCAACCGCCCATCGCGGCGCGGTTCGGGCTCACGTCGCCGGAGCAGATCGCGGCGGTCCGGCCGATGGCGTTCAACCAGGGGTTCTACAACCTGTTTCTGGCCATCGGGATCGTCGGCGGGCTGGTCCTGGTCGCGTCGGGCTCGGTCGACGCCGGACGCGCCATCGTGCTCTTCGCCAGTACGTGCATGGTGGGCGCCGGGCTCGTGCTTCTGGCGACGAACCGGCGCTTCGCCCGATCGGCCGCGATCCAGGCTGGGCCGCCATTGATCGCCATCGTTCTGAGCGTCGTCCTGCGCTGATCGGCGATCGCGGACGCGCAGCCGTTCGGACGGTCGGCGGAGGGAGTGGCGCGCCCGGCGGGACTCGAACCCACGACCTTCAGGTCCGCAACCTGACGCTCTATCCACTGAGCTACGGGCGCATGCGATGCCGGCGTCATCGGCCGGAGCGGACCCGGCAACAGCTGGCGGAGAGGGAGGGATTCGAACCCTCGGA
>DASXTH010000230.1:0-5519 GCA_036505555.1 Candidatus Limnocylindrales bacterium
GTCACTACCTCGGTGTGCGAGTTGCCCTGGGGCCACGACCAAAGCCTACCGGCGTCCTTGCGTCGACACGCGCCATACCATCGCGCCCAATGCTGTCGTTGGCGTCGATCCGGAGCGCGCCGAAGGCACTGCTGCACGACCACCTCGACGGCGGGCTGCGACCCGCCACCGTGATCGACCTCGCCCGGGAGTACGGCTACGACGCGCTGCCGACGACCGACGTCGACGAGCTGTCGGCATGGTTCCGCCGCGGCGCCGATCGGAAGTCGCTCGAGCTCTACCTCGAGACGTTCGCCCACACGTTCGGGGTCATGCAGGAGCGCGACGCGATCATCCGGGTCGCCGCGGAATGCGCCGAGGATCTCGCGGCCGACGGCGTCGCCTACGCCGAGGTCCGGATGGCCCCGGAGCTGTGCACGGAGCGCGGCCTGACGCTCGACGAGGCGCAGGACGCGATCCTCGAGGGCTTCCGGCGGGGGAGCGCCGCGGCCGAGGCCGCGGGCCACCCGATCGTCGTCCGCTCGATCGTGACCGCGATGCGCCAGGCGGCCCGTTCGGTCGAGGTCGCCGAGTGCGCGGTCCGCTGGCGCGACGCGGGCGTCGTCGGGTTCGACGTGGCCGGACCCGAGAAGGGCTATCCCCCGACGCGCTATCTCGACGCCTTCGACCTGATCCGGCGCGAGAACTTCCACATCACGATCCACGCCGGCGAGTCGTTCGGGCTGCCGTCGATCTGGGAGGCGCTCCAGTTCGCCGGTGCGGAGCGGCTCGGGCACGGCGTCCGGATCGTCGACGACATCGCCATCCGCGACGATGGCTCGGTAGCGCTGGGTCGGTTGGCGGCGTTCGTCCGTGATCGGCGGGTCCCGCTCGAGATGTGCCCGAGCTCGAACGTCCACACCGGCGCGACGGCATCGATCGCCGATCACCCGATCGATCTCCTCCGCCGGCTCCGCTTCCGGGTGACGGTCAACACGGACAACCGGCTGATGAGCGGCGTCTCGATGTCGTCCGAGTTCGCCGCGCTCGACGAGGCGTTCGCGATCGGCCTGGGCGAGATGGAGTGGATGACGATCAACGCGATGAAGAGCGCGTTCGCCCCGTTCGACGAGCGGCTCCGGCTGATCAACGAGGTCGTGAAGCCGGGGTACGCCCGGCTCCGTGCCGCCGAGAGCCGGGTGGTGGGCGCCGTCGTCGATCCGGCCGGCGGGCGCTGATGGGGAGCTGGAAGGATCGATTCCGGGCGGCGGTGCGCGGCCGGCGCGGGAGTCCGGACGAGGTCTACGCCGACCTCCGCTCGATGGCCCTGACGATCGACCCGGCGACGCTCCAACGACCCTCGGGCGAGCCGTGGTCGGGCGCGCTGGTCGCGATGATGGAGATCGGGCTCCCGTCGGGCACCGCGACGTTCGTGGCGCTGGCGGACGGGACCGCCAGCATGTACACCAGCTCGGGTGGCGGCGTGATCGGCGCCGGCGAGCACGCCGCGGTCCGCGCCGCGGCCGATCGGTTCCGCGCGGTGCTTGCGGAGGCCCGCGGCGACCTGGAGCCGACGACGGAGTTTCCCGGCCCGACGCCGGGTCACGTCCGGTTCCAGCTGCGGACCGAGGACGGCGGGTACACCGGGGCGGCGGCGGAGTCCGCACTTGCTTCGGGCCGCCATCCGTTGTCCGAGTCGTACGCGGCCGGCCAGGACCTGATCACCGAGATCCGCCTGGTGTCGCCGGCCTGACCCCGACGCCCGGAGGCGGGGATCAATCGACGTGGAAGATCTCGTCGATCGCCTTCCACCAGCTGCCAGGCTCGCGGTCGGGGAGCGGCTCCTGGAGCGCGTCGGTCAGCGCCCACCAGCGCTGGGTCTCGGGATCGGCCGCCATCGCCGCCATGTCGCTGGCGAAGTCGTCGCCGGTGTATTCGAAGGAAGCGAAGAGCTCCAGGCCGTCGCGGAAGATCGTGTAGTTCTGGATGTTCGAGCGGCGGATCTGGGCGAGGACACCGGGCCACGGTGCGGTGTGGAGTCGCTCGTACTCGGCGATCGCGTCCGGCCGCAACCGGATTCGTTGCCCGAAGCGTCGGACGCTCACCGAACCGCGCCGGCCGCTCCGGCGGCCGCAGCCCCGGCGGCAACCTCCGCGGCGATCGCCCGCCACTCGTCACCCTCGGGAAATCGATAGCGGGCGAGGGATTCCGGGCGCATCTCGGCGCTGTAGCCGGCCCGGGTAGGGAGAGCGTAGCTCGCATTCCGGATCACGACAGGATCCAGAAAATGCTCGTGGAGGTGGTCGACGTACTCGATCATCCGCCCGTCGAGCGAGCCGCTGATCGCGATGTAGTCGATCGCGGACAGGTGCTGGACCAGCTCGCAAAGCCCGACGCCGCCGGCGTGGGGGCAGACCGGAACCCCGAACTCGGCGGCCATCAGGAGGACGGCGAGCACCTCGTTCACACCGCCGAGGCGAGCCGCGTCGATCTGGCAGATCGAGATGGCCTCGGCCTGGAGGAGCTGCTTGAACATCACCCGGTTGTGGACGTGCTCGCCGGTCGCGACGCGGATCGGGGCGACGCCACGTGCGATCGTCGCGTGGCCGAGGACGTCGTCCGGCGAGGTCGGCTCCTCGATCCAGTACGGATCGAACTCGGCCAGCCGGGCCATCCAGGCGATCGCCTCGTCGACGCCCCAGCGCTGGTTCGCGTCGACCGCGACCATCGCGCCCGGCCCGACCTCCTCGCGGACGATCCGGAATCGGCGGCGGTCGTCCTCGACGTCTGCGCCGACCTTCAGCTTGAAGCGCGTCCAGCCCTCGGCGAGGGCCTCCCGACAGAGCCGCCGGATCTTGTCGTCTTCGTAGCCGAGCCAGCCGACCGACGTCGTGTACGCCGGGTACCCATGGCGGCGGAGCTCCGCCTCGCGTTCGGCCCGGCTCGCGGCGAGCCCGCGCAGTCGGTTGAGCGCCCGCTCCGGCGGGAGCGCGTCGGCGATATAGCGGAAGTCGACGAGCCCGACGATCTCCTCGGGCGTCATGTCGACGATCAGCTTCCAGAGGGGCTTGCCCGCGGTCTTCGCGAAGAGGTCCCAGACCGCGTTCACGACCGCCGCCGTCGCGAGATGGATCACGCCCTTCTCGGGTCCGATCCAGCGAAGCTGGCTGTCGCCGACGAGCTCCCGCCAGAACGCGCCCATGTCGGCGAAGAGGGCCTCGGTCCGCCGCCCCACGACGAGCGGTCGGAGCGCGTCGACGCCCGCGACGACGACCTCGGTCCCACGCCCGATCGTGAAGGTGAGCCCGTGTCCTTCGAGTCCGTCGCCGGCATCGGTCCGGACGATCACGTACGCCGCGGAATAGTCGGGATCGGGGTTCATCGCGTCCGATCCATCGAGCGAGCGCGAGGTCGGGAAGCGGATGTCGAGGACGTCGAGCTCGGTGATCGTCGCCATCGGCCGCTCCGCTAGCCCTTGACCGCGCCGATGAGGATGCCCTTCGAGATGAACCGCTCCAGGGCGATCGCCATGACGATGACAGGCACGATCATGATCAGGACGAGGACCGACATCGCCCACCATTGTGGCCCGCGGGTTGCATCCTGGGCGGCGACGAGGAGCGGCATCGTCTGCGACTTCGCGCTCGAGAGGATCAGGGCGATGAGGTACTCGTTCCAGGCAAAGATCAGCGTGATCAGGAAGGTCGCCACGAGTCCCGGGACCGCGATCGGCAGGACGATCGAGCGGACGATCCGGTAGACCGACGCGCCGTCGACCTGGGCGGACTCCTCGAGCTCGATCGGCAGCGACGCGAAGTAGTCGCGCATCAGCCAGACGACGATTGGCAGATTCGTCGCGACGTAGGTCAGGACGAGCGCGAGCTGCGTGTCGAGCAGTCCGACCTGCTGGAACAGGACGTAGAGCGGGATGACGACCGCGATCGGCGGCAGGATCCGCTGCGAGATGAGCCAGAACGCGATGTCGTCGTTGCCGAGATGGCGCCGGAACCGCCGCCCGATCGTCTGGGCGAGGATCGCGAACACGGCGCCGAACGACACGATCGCGATCGGCCATGGGACGCCGGCGAGGCCGCTCGCGAACGCCGCGACGACGCTCAGCGCGAACAGGCCGATCAGTCCGACCCGCGGCCGGTAGGTGAACCGGACGAGGGCATACGCGGCCGCGGCGCCCATCAGCAGGGCGATGACCGCGCTCGACAACCCCACGCTGACCGTGTTCACGTACGGCCGGATCGTGTCGTTGCCGAGCTCGATGAGGATGTAGCGCCATGCGTCCAGCGTCGGCTGGAAGTCGACGAACGGGAGGTAGAAAGGACCGCGATCGACGTCGACCGGGGCCTTCAACGACGTGACCGCCAGCCAGTAGAGCGGGAACAGGACAACGAGCGACCACCCGACGAGCAGCACGTACGAGATCACCTTCGCGGCCGGGGACAGGTCGAGGGGCGTCCGGCGCCGCAGCGGGTTGATCATCCGCCCGCCCTCCGCGTGGACGGCGCGATGCGCCGCCGCGCATACCCGACGTAGACCGTTGCGATCACGGTCACGAGGATCAGCAGGACGTACGCGATCGCCGCCGATCGGCCGAGGTTCAGCGTCCGCCAGTCGAGATACGCCTCAAGGGTCAGCGACTGGGTCGCCGTCCCCGGGCCGCCGCCGGTCAGGATGTTCGGCATGTCGATGATCTTGAAGCCCTCGATCAGGCGGATCAGGACGATCGTCGTGCTCACGGGCAGGATCGCCGGGATCGTGATGTGGCGAAACGTCTGCCAATGCGAGGCACCGTCGACGAACGCGGCCTCCTTGACCTCCTGATCGAGGCCCTCGAGCGCGGCGAGGAGGACGATGAACACGAACGGCGTCCACTGCCAGGCGTCGCCGACGATCACGGCGATCCGGGCCAACCACGGGTCGTTCACCCAGGTCGCGCCGTGCAGGCCGATCGCGGAGAAGAGCGGCTCCAGCGGCCCCTTCCCGGTGTCGGTGAGCATCCGGAACATGTAGCCGACGCCGACCGGCGTGATCGTCAGCGGCAGCAGGAAGACGATCCGGAAGAAGCGCCGGCCGAACAGCGGCTGAACCGCGAGGATCGCCAGGCCGAGCCCCAGGGCGAACTGGAGGACGATGCCGGCGACCACGTAGATGATCGTGACGACGATCGAGCCAGGCCGTCCGCCCTCGCTGAACAGGACGCCGACGATCAGCCAGGCGAGCCCGAGGAAGAAGGCGGTCGCGACGCCGCGGACGATCCAGCCGAACGGCGCGATCCGGCGGTGGCGGACGTTGCCGAGGAGCGTGCGCACGGCGAATGCGACGGCGACGCCGAACACGATCCAGCCCAGTGGGGTCGGGGCCTTGAGGACGCCGACGAGATGGGTCCGCTCCGTCCCGAACAGCAGGACGTTGAAGTTCGCGAACCCGACGAGATCGAGGTCGATGCTGCCCTTCTGGAAGACGAGCTGGCCGAACGCGAGGGTCAGCGACGCCAGGAGCGGGAAGATCGACAGGAGCAGGATGAT
>DASXTH010000231.1:0-10897 GCA_036505555.1 Candidatus Limnocylindrales bacterium
CGTGCGACCGACTTCGACGGCCGGCGGGCGATCGACAGCGGCTCGTTCGTCGTGTCGAACGGGATCCTCCACGACGAGGTGCTCGACCGCCTCCGGCGGTAGGTCGTCAGCGGAAGAACGGATCGATCCGGTCGGCCAGGATGTCGGCGACGAGGTCAATGGTCAGCTGCGCGCCCAGCGCGATCCACCCGAATGCGGCGGAGACCCAGGCCAGTCGCACGGCGTTCCGATGGACGCTGGACGACGGATTCGTCGATGGCGCCGTGCCGCGCATCGACGCGGCGATCTCAAAGGGATCCCCGAGGATCCCCGCCTCTTCTGGCACGAGGTCGGCCACAACCGCGGCCATGGCCCCGTCCTCGATCGCGGTAAACAGTCGCGCTCGATCCTCGGCGCGGGCCAGCGACCGGCCCCAATTGAGCCCGAACCACGTGGGCTCGAGTCCACGGAACGAAAACGCCCTGACGATCATCGCGCCGGCCCGATCGACCGCTTCGTCCAGCTCCACGATGCGCCCGGCGTCCTCGGCGGCCTGTTCGGCACGCTCGCGGAGGCGGTCCGCTTCGTCCGGATCCCACGGCGCGAGGGCCAGGACGATCAGGTCGTCAACGGACAGGTGATCGAGGCGGTCCAGGAACGCGCCCGTGCGATCCGACGGCGGTACGCTCGCGGTCATGTCCGTTCGGATGTCTGGCGCGGAAAGCGTTCCATCTGCTCTCTGACGCGGTCCAGCTCCGCGGCATCGAGCAGCACCGCGCCGCCGAGCTGCTCCGCGCGCCAGGCGATCATCGCGAGCTCCTCGACCCGCTCGGCACGCGCCAGCGCGCTCCGGAGCGAGCCCGCCACCGCGATGGCGCCATGGTTCGCGAGGAGCACCGCGTTGTCGCCGCCAAGCGCCTCGACCGCGTTCCGTGCCAGCTCCTCGGTCCCGAAGGTCGCGTACCGGGCAACATTCAGCGTGTCGCGGCCGGGCCCGACGAGGAGGGCCAGGACGTAATGGGCCGGGGGCACGGGACGCCGAACCGCGGCGTACGCCGCCGCGAACGGCGAGTGGGTGTGGACGATCGCGTGGACGTCAGGCCGGGCCGCGAACACCGCGACATGAAGCGCGAGCTCGGAGCTTGGGCGGTGGGTGCCCTCGGACGGCGACCCGTCCGCGTCGACGATCACGATGTCCTCGGGCGTCATCCCGTCGTAGTCCATCGTGGATGGCGTGATCACGATCCGCCCGTCGTCGAGCCGTGCTCCGACGTTGCCCGAGGTGCCGACCGCGAGCCCCCGCAGCTGAAGGAGCTTCGCGACGCGAACGACCTCGGCGCGGACCTCGTCCGAATTCATGCCTGCCGCGTCGTGCCGGCGTCCTCCGTCGCGGTCACGCCCCGGCGGCCGCGAGGCTCTCGTCGAGGATCCGCAGTGCCTGGTCCACCTCGTCCGCCGTCGTGACGAGCGGCGGGATGATCCGGACGACGTTCACGTACGTGCCGGCCGTCAGGATGATCAGGTGGCGCTCGAGCGCGGCCGCCTGGACCCGCTTCGTCAGATCCGGGTTCGGGACGCGACCGTCGCCCTCGCCGGGCTTCACGAACTCGAGCGCCAGCATCAGCCCGAGCCCCCGCACGTCGCCGATCGACGGGTACTTCGGCGCCAGCGCCCGGAGCCCGGCCAGGAACTGTGCGCCGCGTTCCGCGGCGTTCGCCACGAGCCCCTCGTCCTCGATGACGTCGAGCGTGGCGTTCGCCGCCGCACACGCGACGACGTTGCCTCCGTACGTCCCGCCGTGGGAACCGGGCGGGAGCGTGTCGATGACCGACCGGGCGGCGACGATGCCGGACAGCGGCAACCCCGAGGCGATCCCCTTGGCCATGACGAGGATGTCGGGCTCGACGCCCCAGTGCTCGATCGCGAACAGCTTCCCGGTCCGCCCGAACCCGGTCTGGACCTCGTCGGCGATCAGGAGGATCCCGTGCTGGCGGGTGATCTCGCGGAGGCGCGGCAGGAAGCCGGGCGGCGGGACCAGGTAGCCGCCCTCGCCGAGGATCGGCTCGACGATGATCGCCGCGACGTGCTCCGGGTAGACGTATTGGTGGAACGTCAGGTCGAGCTGGGCCTCCCAGTCGCAGACGCATCCTTCGTCCGGCGCATGGGCGCCGCCGGCCCAGCGGTAGCAGTACGGATACGCCGTGTGGTAGACGCTGCCGGGGAGCGGCTCGAAGTGGCCGCGGTAGACGTCCTTCGCGGTTGTCAGCGCCATCGTCTGGCCGGTTCGGCCGTGGTATCCGTAGCGGAACCCGAGGATGACCGGCCGCCCGGTCGCGATCCGGGCCAGCTTGACCGAGGCCTCGACGGCCTCGGCGCCGCTGTTCGAGAGGAAGGCTCCCCAGTCGGCCCCGTCGGCGCGTGGTGGCAGGACGTGGCGCAGCCGCTCGTACAGCCGGAGGCCCGGCTCGTGGTACGTGATGTTCTGCTGGGCGTGGAGGATCTTCGCCGCCTGGGCCTGGACCGCGGCCACGACTCTCGGGTGGGCGTGTCCGGTGTTCGTGACGCCAATCCCGCTCGAATAGTCGAGGTAGCGCTCGCCGTCGGTCGTGATCAGCCAGGAGCCCTCGCCACGATCGACCACGAGGTTCGTGATCCGGCCCCAGACCGGCGGAACGACGGAGCGATCGGGCAGGGGAGCAGCGGTGGTCTGGGGAGCGGGGGCGGTGTCGACCATGATGGACGTCGTCTCCTGGAGGGCTCGACGGTCAGCGGATGCGGGCTGCCCGCCCTGAGCGCAGGGTCGTCAGCCCGACGAGGGCGACCGCGCCGAGGAAGATGATCGAGCCGATGACGTTGATCTGCACCGGCAGCGCATTGCGCTGGATCGAGTAGACCCAGATCGGGAACGTGTTGGTCGTGCCGGAGACGAAGTTCGTGATCACGAAGTCGTCGATCGACAGGCTGAACGCGAGCAGCGCCGCGGCCATGATGCCCGGGAAGATCAGCGGGAACGTCACCCGCCAGAACGTCGTGATCTCGTTCGCGCCGAGATCCATCGCGGCCTCCTCGAGGCGGCGGTCGAAGCCCGCGAGACGGGCCTTCACGGTGACGACGACGTAGCTGATGTTGAACATCACGTGGGCGATGAGGATCGTCTGGAAGCCGGTCGGGTAGAGGGTGGGGACGGAGCCCGCGAGGGGCGGCAGGGCGGTCGCCACGAAGAGCGTCAGCAGGCTCGCACCCAGGACGATCTCGGGCGTCGCCATCGGCAGGAAGATGATCCCGTTCAGGGCGCCCCGGCCGCGGAACGAGTAGCGCGTCAGGGCGAGGCCCATCATCGTCCCGAGGATCGTGGCGATGATCGTCGAGAGAACGGCGACCGCGAGGCTCGTCGTCACGGCATCACCCAGACCGGGCCAATCGAACGGGTGGGCCCAACCGTCGAGCGAGAACTGGCTCCAGATGTAGTTGAACTTCCCGTCCGGCTTGTTGAACGAGAAGACGATCATCACCGCGATCGGGATCATCAGGTAGACGATCGCCAGGGTCGTGAAGATCGGCAGGATCCGCGGCTGGAACCGCTGCCAGAAGCCGCCGGAGCGCCGCGAGGAGGTCGCCGCCGGGGCGCCTGTCTGAGGAAGCGTCGTCGCGTCGGCCATCAGCCGGTCAGCTGCTCGGTGCCGAGGAGCCGGGCATAGATCGCCACGGCGACGAGGATGCCGGCCATGAGGATGAACGACAGCGCGGAACCGACCGGATAGTCGTTCTGGAGCAGGAGCCGGTTCTGGATGACGTTGCCGATCATCCGCGTCCCCGGGTTGCCCAGCAGCTCGGCGTTGATGTAGTCGCCCATCGCGGGGATGAACGTCAGGAGCGATCCGGCGAAGACGCCGGGCAGGGCGAGCGGCAGCGTGACCCGCCGGAAGGCAGCCGCCCGGTTGGCGTAGAGGTCCTCGGCAGCCTCGATCAGGCGGATGTCGATCTTCTCGAGCGCGACGTACAGCGGCAGGATCATGAACGGCAGGAAGTTGTAGGTGAGGCCCGCGACCTGCGAGATCGGGGTGTTCAGGATGCTGAACTGGCCGTCGATGACCCCGGCGTGACCGAGGAGCGGGATGTTCGCGTCGATGAGGCCGAACCCGTGGCGCAGCGGCGCGAGGAGCGGCCCCTCGTCGCCGAGGAGGATCTTCCAGCTGATCGTCCGAATGAGGAAGCTCGTGAAGAACGGGGCGATCACGAGGAACAGGATCAGGTTCTTGTAGCGGCCGCCGCGGAACGCGATGGTGTAGGCGACCGGGAACCCGATGGCGAGCGTGAGGATTGTCGCTGCCCCGCCATACAGGATCGAGTTCAGGAACTGCTTGCCGAACCGGTCGAGTGCGGTCGCGTAGGCGTCGGCCGTCAGCGTCATCTCGTACCCGGTCTCGAGGGTGCCCTTCGATATCGAGTACGTGAACATCTGGACGGCCGGGACGACGTAGAAGACGATGAGCCAGAGCAGCCCGGGTGCCAGGAGCACGTACGGGAGCGCGCGCCCGAACCGGGCCCGGAAGGTCGGACCCGTGGGCGCGCTCGCCTCCCTGGCCGTCACCGCGTCATCGGTCGATCGCCCAATCCCGTCAGATCAGGTGCCCGATAGCTTCGAGTAGAGGTCGTTGAGGATCTTCTCGTTGGCGTCGCTGAGAGCCTGGAAGCTGTGCTGCTTGGCGACCACGTCCGCCGGCGGGAACAGGAGCGGGTTTGTCGCGGCCTCGGGGTCGATCTTCTTGATCTCCTCGTCGGCGCCCTTCACGGGCGAAACGTAGAAGACGTAGTCGGCGATCAAGGCCGCGACCTTCGCGTCGTACACGTAGTCCATCATCAGCTCGGCCGAGTACTTGTTGGCGGCCCCCTTGGGGATCAGCATGTTGTCGGTCCAGATCAACGTGCCTTCCTCGGGGAAGATGAACTTGTCATCCGGACCACCGGACGAGGCGAGGTCGCCGGACCAGACGAAGGCCGCCCAGACCTTCTTCTGGGCGAAGTCCTGGAGATACTCGTTGCCGGTGAAGCGCAGGCCGCCGTCGACGAGCGGCTGGATCGAATCGGACGCCTGCTGGAGCTGCTCGGGGGTCACGGTCGCCCCGTCGGCATTGACGCCGAGCTTCAGCAGGACGAGGCCAAACGTGTCCCGCGCCTCGGACAGGAACGTGACCTTTCCCGGCGGGATGTTCCAGAGGTCCGCGACCTTCGTCGGCTCGGCGATGTTGTTCGCCTTGAGCGTCTTGGCGTTGAACCCGACGCCGGTCATCCCGGACTGCCACGGGTAGTGGTAGTCGTTCAGCCCGTCCCAGGACGAGTTCTTCAGGGCGTCGCGGAGGTTCGCCGTGCAGTTCGGGACGTTCTCCTGGTCGATCTTCTCCGCCCAGCCGTTGGCGACGATCTTGGCGGCCATCCAGTCCGTGAGGACGACGAGGTCCCAGCCGGTCGGCAGCCCGCCGACGAGCGCAGGCTTGATCGTCTCGACGAACGTCGCGTTGTCGCCGATCTTCTCCTGGTAGTCGACCTTGATCTTGTACTTCTTCTCGAACTCGTTCAGGGACGGCGACGCGCCGGGCGTGAACTCGTCGGCGTCGCCGAGGTCGATGTAGGCCGGCCAGTTCGCGAACTTCAGCGGACCGGTTGCGACCTTCGGCGTGGGCTCCGGGGTCGGGGAGGGCGCTGCCGACGGCGCCGCCGACGGCAAGGCCCCCGCGGACGACTCGGCCGACGGGGCGGCGGACGTTCCGGTCTTCGTCCCGGTGCATGCGGCGAGGAACGTGGCAAAGCCCGCCATCGCCGTTCCCTGAAGGAAGCGGCGGCGAGTCAGGTCTGCGATCGGACGCTCGGATTCCGTGGCCATGGTTCCTCCTGCGGTGCGGCGCTCAGGCGCCGGTCGGGGCGGCCGGCTCCCCCATGCCGGGATCGTCGGGGGCTGCGATGTCCCCGTCGGCGGGGACCACGAAGCTGTGATCGGGCGACCACGTCATCTGGACCTGATCCCCGCGAGCCCACAGCTCGGCTCGAGTGGCTCGCTCCACGTTCTGCTCGTAGACCGTCAGCAGCCCGCCCCGCGACTCGACGAGGTACTGGGTGCTGACCCCGAGGTACGAGGCGTCGCGGACCACCCCGGTCAGGCGGTTGTGGCCGCTCGGCGGTACGGCGCCGGCTTCGCTCATGCGGATCTTCTCGGGCCGGATGCCGACATTGACCTGGCGACTGCCGTTCACGAGACCCTTCGGGACGCGGATCGCCGTGTCGTCGGAGAGGTTGGCACTCGCGTAGGCCCCGTCGCTGCCCATGACCCGCGCGGGCAGGAGGTTGCTGATGCCGAGGAAGCCGGCGACGAACCGCGTGGTCGGCCGCTCGTACAGGCTCTCAGGGTCGCCCAGCTGCTCGTAGTGACCCTTGTTCATCACGGCGATGCGATCGGACATCGTCATCGCCTCTTCCTGGTCGTGGGTCACGTAGATGAACGTGATCCCGACCTCCTGCTGGATCCGCTTCAGCTCGACCTGCATCTGCTTGCGCAGCTTGAGATCGAGGGCGCCGAGCGGCTCGTCGAGCAGGAGCACCGCCGGGCTGTTGATCAGAGCCCGGGCGAGGGCGACGCGCTGGGCCTGCCCGCCGGAGATCTGGGTCGGCTTCCGCGTCTCGTACCCCGGCAGCTCCACGAGGTGGAGCATCTCGGTGACCCGGCTTTTCACCTCGGGACCCTTCACGCCCTTCCGGCGCAGCCCGAACGCGACGTTCTCGAAGATCGACAGGTGGGGGAACAGGGCGTAGTTCTGGAAGACCGTATTGACGTTTCGCTTGAAGGGCGGCAGCCACGTCACGTCCTGGCCCTGGAGCTCGATCAGGCCGCTGGTCGGCTGCTCGAAGCCGCCGATCATCCGAAGGGTCGTGGTCTTGCCGCAGCCGGACGGGCCGAGCAGGCTGAAGAACTCCCCGGGCCGGACCTCGAGGTTGATCCGGTCGACAGCGACCTGGTCGCCGAATCTCTTCGTGACATCGACGAGCCGGACGTCGACCTCAGGCAACTGGCGCACTCCCGCTGAAACGGGATCGCTGTCCGCCGGCCGAGCGCGGCCGGCTGGGCGACCGGGGGTGCCGAAATCGAACGAACCTCCTCCGCTCGCGATCGGCAGGCCGAGGATAGGTGTCGCCGCAATGGGGTGTCAAGGACGCGAGGTCCGGCGCCTCAGCGATCTTCCCGTTCGAATTTCGAATCGCCTCCGGTCGCTCCGCGTCCGAATCGCAGGATTCGACGCCGGCCCGTCCCGGCTGCTCCATCTCCGGTTCACCCACCCCGTGGCTGAACGACGATGGGCGCCGGTCCGCAAGTTACCCGTCCCCACGCCCGTTCGCGCGCTCCGCGGTACGATGGGGATATCGACGCACCGGCTGCCAGAACGCCGCCCGATCACGTCGCTCGCGCCCCCGTCCGCAAGCTCGATCCGCTGAGGTCTCCAGTTCGATGTCGACGCTCACCGAAGCCGCGATCCTCGACGCGCTCAGACGCGTCCAGGAGCCTGAGCTCGGCAAGGACATCGTCACCCTCCAGATGGTCAAGAACATCGTCATCGAGGGAACAACCGCGGCCTTCACGATCGAGCTGACGACGCCGGCCTGTCCGCTCAAGGACGAGATCGAGGGCAACACCCGGGCCGTCCTCGCGGAGCTCGGTGCCACCGAGGTCGCGATCACCTGGGGCGCGATGGTCCGCCGGGCAGCACCCCGTCAGGCCGAACAGTTGCTGCCGAACGTCAAGAACGTGATCGCCGTCGGATCCGGCAAGGGCGGCGTCGGGAAGAGCACGGTCAGCGTGAATCTCGCCGTCGCGCTCGCCCAGGCCGGCGCCGCCGTCGGGCTGCTCGACGCCGACATCACCGGCCCGAACATCCCGATGATGCTGGGCGTGGAGGGTCAGCCCAAGGCGAGCCCAAACAACAAGATCACGCCGCTCGAGCGCCACGGCGTGAAGTGCATCTCGATCCAGTTCTTCGTTCCCGAGGGCCAGCCGATCGTGTGGCGCGGCCCGCTCGTCGGCGGTGCGATCCAGCAATTCCTCCGCGACGTCGAGTGGGGCGATCTCGACTATCTCGTCGTCGACCTGCCACCCGGCACGTCGGACGCGCAGCTGACGCTGGCCCAGTCGGTCCCACTCGGCGGCGCCGTCCTCGTCACGACGCCGCAGGAGGTCTCGCTCAGCGACGTCGGCAAGGCGCTCGCGATGTTCAAGCGCCTGTCGGTCCCGATCCTCGGGCTGGTCGAGAACATGACCGCATTCGCGTGTCCGCATTGCGGCGAGCTGACCGAGATCTTCGGGCGCGGTGGTGGCGAGCGCTTCTGCCGCGAGCACGGTGTTGACTTCCTCGGCGGCATCCCCCTCGACATCACCGTCCGGCAGGGCGGCGACGTCGGTGTGCCGGCCGTCGCCCAGCGCGAGCCAGGGCCGGCCGCCCGCGCGCTGACCGCCGTCGCGGGCGCCGTCGCCGCGCGGATGAGCGTCCGCGCCGCCAGCGCCGATCCGCAGCCGCTCCTCTCGATCAGCTGACGGCGGGCCGGCCGATCGGCGGCGTTGTGGACCCGGCGCGCTAGACTCCCGACGCGGGCCGATCGTTCGCCCGTGCCTGACGAGGGTTCGCGCAGGGGCGACAGCCGCTGCCGACGGCGACTCGTCGCGAGCCGGAGGAAACGCGCTGGTGCGCTGTCGGGCCTGTGGCGCCGTGGTCGGGGCGAACGCCCGCTTCTGCGAGCAGTGCGGGACCCGCCTCTACGCGCCTGAAGCGCCGGACGCGGCTTCCAACGGGATGCACGCGGGTGCCGCGGCTCCCAATGCGCCGACGGCGGCGCGGCGGGCCACCCGGAGCTTCGCCCGGAGCGAGGCGATGGCGTCGACGCCTGAACGACCAGGTGGCGCGGACCCGACCGCGACCGGGGCCGCCGGGGATCGGCGGATCGTGACCGCGCTCTTTGCCGACCTCGTCGATTACGTCCGGCTCGTCGCGGAGCACGATCCCGAAGAGGTCCGCCGCAGGGTCGACGCTGCCCTCGTCGCGATGGTCGACGCGATCCAGGGCTTCGACGGGACCCGCGAGAAGTTCATCGGCGACGCCGTGTTCGCGGTGTTCGGCTGGCCCGTCGCCCACGACGACGACGCGCTCCGGGCGACCCACTGTGCGCTCGCGATCCGGGCCGGCCTGGCCCGTCTCGAGGACCCGTCCGGGGAGGCGCTCCAGGTCCGGATCGGGATCGCGACCGGCGAGGTCGTGGCGGCGCCCCGTGAGGTGCCCGGCGCCCAGGACTGGTCCTTGACCGGCCCGGCGGTGACGACCGCGGCCCGGATCCAGGGTGTCGCGGAGCCCGGCGAGATCCTTCTCGACGAGGCGACGGTCCGCGCCGCGCGAAAGGGCCTCGCGATCGAGGACCTCGGCGAGCGGATCCTCCGAGGCCAGACGAGACCCATCCGGATCGGCCGGCTCCTCGGCGAGGCAGGGTTCCAGCCGTGGCATCCGCTGGCGGGCCGCTTTGTCGGGCGGGTCGCCGAGCACGCCCTGATCACCGAGGTCCTCGCCGAGCTCCACGACCGCGGCCGCGGCGCCATCGTCCTGATCGAAGGTGAGGCAGGGATCGGCAAGTCGCGGCTGCTCGCCGAGCTCGAAGGCGGCGCCCGCCGCGACGGGCTCGCGTGGACGTGGGTCGACAACGTGTCGTATGGCGCCGCCGAGCCCTACCGGTTCGCCCGGAACCTCGCCCAGATCGTCGCCGACGAGCACGGGACCGATTCCGGCACCGTCACCCGCCAGCTGTTGTTCAGTGACGACGTCGACCCCACGGAGGCCCGGCGATGGGCCGGCGGCGTCGCGGCGATCGCCCGCGATGCGGCCTTCTCCGGCTGGGAGGCCGAAGCGGCGCTCGTCCCACCCGACCCGGCCGACGTCGCCAGGGACGTCCGGGCCGTCGCCCGGCGCTACCTGACGCGCCTCATCGAGCTCGACGGTCCGCGGGTCATCGTGGTCGACGACTTCCACTGGCTCGACGCCTCGAGCGCCGGCATCTTCGAGGAGCTCGTCACGCTGTCGGCGCAGTTGCCGCTCGTCGTCCTCGTCGCCGCACGGCGCGACCCGAACCGCGTCCGGCCCGAGGGCGATCACGTCCGGTTGGTGACACTGGAAGGCCTCGACGAGCCGGAAACCGGCGAGCTCGCGAGCGCGGTCGCCGGGACGCCGGTCGAAGCCACCGATGTCCATCGTCTGTACGCCCGGACGGCCGGCAACCCGCTGTTCATCGGCGAGACCGTCCGCGCGATCGTCGACGAGGGCGCGATCACGAGCGACGGCCGTCTCGCCTTCGACGAGGATGCCGGCGCGGCCGTGCCGCCCACCCTGCGGGCCCTCCTCGGTAGCCGGATCGACGCCCTGTCGGGCGATGCCCGGACGGTCCTCCGGGTCGGGGCCGTCGTCGGGATGACGTTCCGCGAGACGACGATCGAGGACGTCCTGGGCGAGGCGGTCGACGCCACGGTGTACGAGCGGCTGGCCGAGGCCGCGATGATCGTGCCGGCCGACGCGATCGGCGGCTGGCGGTTCTGCCACCCGCTCATCCACGACGCGGCGTACCGGAGCCTCCTCGCGGTGGATCGCCGCGCGCTCCACGGCCGGGTCGCGGACCGGATCGAGGCGGCACGGCCGGACGGACCGGTCGGCGTGGTGGCTCGCCATCGGGCCGCAGCCGGCGACGCCGAGCGGGCGATCCCGCTTCTCGTGCGGGCGGCCGAGCAGGCGCAGGGCCTGGGAGCGGCGACGGAGGCGGCGGCCTACTTCATCGCGGCCGCGGACCTCGCCGCCGGCCCGAAAGCCGACGCGCTTCGCACTCGCGCAGTCGAGGCACGGGCTGG
>DASXTH010000232.1:0-10568 GCA_036505555.1 Candidatus Limnocylindrales bacterium
TTCATCGTCTACGGGATCATCATCCTCGTCGGCCCGATCACGGGTGCGGCCCTCAACCCGGCGCGCCAGGTCGGCCCCGAGGTCCTCGAGGCCATCATCGGCAAGAGCCAGGACTGGGGCGCGATCTGGGTCTACATCGCCGGTCCGATCGGGGGCGGCCTGGTTGGCGCCTTCCTCTACGAGTTCGTCGGCCATCACGCGACGGCCGAGGTGCCCGGCATCGCCGTCGCAGAGCCGGCCCACGCGGACGCCTGACCATCGCTCGTCCAACCCCACCGCCCGACAAGGAGTCCGTCATGGCCGCAACTGCCCCCAGCCACGCGATGAAGAAGCTGATCAACGCCGTCGATGACATCGTCCCCGAGAGCCTCGCGGGCCTCGGCGCGGCCCACCCCGACGTCGTCAGGATCGACGCGGCCAATGCCGTCGTTCTCCGGGCCGGCGGCCCGAAGGCCGGCAAGGTCGGCCTGATCTCCGGTGGCGGCTCCGGCCACGAGCCGCTCCACGGTGGATTCGTCGGGCTCGGGATGCTCGACGCAGCCTGTGCTGGCAACGTCTTCACCTCGCCCGTTCCCGACCAGATGGAGGCGGCAACGCGGGCCGTCGACGGCGGCGCGGGCGTTCTCCACATCGTCAAGAACTACACCGGGGATGTCCTGAACTTCCAGATGGCCGCCGAGCTCGTCGGCGGCGAGATCGAGGTGGCCTCGGTCGTCACCAACGACGACGTCGCGGTCCAGGACTCGCTGTACACGGCCGGCCGGCGCGGCGTCGGGGTGACCGTCCTCGTCGAGAAGATCGCCGGCGCCGCCGCCGAGGCCGGAGCCTCGCTGGCCGCCGTCGCGGCCACCGCCGTCAAGGTCAACGGCCAGGGCCGATCGATGGGCCTTGCCCTGACCTCCTGCATCGTCCCCGCGGCGGGCACGCCGACGTTCGCCCTCGGCGACGACGAGGTCGAGGTCGGGATCGGCATCCATGGCGAGCCCGGCCGCCGCCGGGAGAAGCTCGCCCCGGTCGACGACATGGCCGAGTGGCTCGTGTCGCCGATCGTGTCCGACCTTGGCCTGACACGCGGCGACAGGGTCCTCGCCTTCGTCAACGGCATGGGCGGGACGCCGCTGATCGAGCTGTACATCGCCTTCAACTCCGTCGCGAAGATCCTCGGTGGACAAGGAATTGCGATCGAGCGGAGCCTGGTCGGCAACTACATCACGAGCCTCGAGATGGCCGGCTTCTCCGTCACCCTCCTCAGGCTCGACGACGATCTCGTCCGGCTCTGGGACGCCCCCGTCCACACGCCGGCCCTGCGCTGGGGCGTCTGACCGGCTGATCATCACCCCGCGTTCGCCTGCCGCCGGATCCCGGTCTCCCCATCCCGTCCGGGTCCGGCGGCCTAGACTCTCCCACACTGTCTCCAGATGCTTTCCATCGCCGAGGAGCCGCGCATGCTCGAGATCCTCGACACGTGGCTTCGGACCGCCGCCGAGCGGATCCATGCCGAAGCCCCCCACCTGACCGAGCTCGACCAGGCGATCGGCGACGGCGACCACGGCACGAACATGGACCGCGGCTTCAGGGCCATTGTCGCCACCCTCGATGGGCGGCCGGCGCCCGACCCCACGGTGACCGACCAGGCCGCGACGGCGGAGCTGCTGCGGCTCGTGGGCCGGACCCTCATCAGCACGGTCGGCGGAGCCTCCGGACCCCTGTACGGAACGGCGTTCCTGCGCGCGTCGGCGGCCGTGGCGGGGCTGGCCGAGCCCGCGACCGGAGCGGCCGCGATCGGCGCCGCGCTCGAGGCGGCAGCGACGGGCGTCGGGGCACTCGGCAAGTCGACGACCGGTGAGAAGACGATGCTCGACGCCCTGGTGCCGGCCGCGACCGCGGCCCGCTCGGCGATCGACAGCGGTGCCAACGCGGCCACCGTGGCCGGCGCCGCCCGCGACGCCGCGCAGGCGGGTGCCGAGGCAACGATCCCGCTCGTCGCGACGAAGGGTCGGGCGTCGTATCTGGGGGAGCGGAGCATCGGCCACCAGGATCCGGGCGCAACTTCGGCCGCACTGCTGCTCGCCGCACTCGCGGACGTGGTCGCCTGAAGGCGGGATCCGATGGCCAGACGCCTCCTCATCGGCCGGGCTGGCTCGGCGGGCGCGGCCGTCGGGCGGCTCCTGTGGGTCGAACCGGTCGAATCGGCCGAGGCGGCCCCGGGCGGCGATCGCGCGCTTGACGCCGACGTCGAGGCGGCGCGGCTGCGGGACGCCCTGGCCGCGGCGGCAGCCGAGCTCGACGACCTCGCCCGTGAGACCGCCGGCAGGGCGGGCGAGGAGGTCGGCGCGATCTTCGAGGCCCAGGCGCTGTTCGCCCGCGATCCGGGAATCGTGGATCCTGCGCTGGCCGCCGTCGCTGCAGGCGCTTCGGCGCTCGAGGCCATCGACCGGATCGCCGCGGAACAGGCCGACCTGCTGGCGGGCGTCGACGACGCCTACTTTCGCGAACGGGCAGCCGATCTGCGCGACGTCGGCCGTCGCGTCGCGGACCTACTGAGCGGCCGGACGAGGCCCGTCCTCCATCGGCGGGATGGCCAAACGGCGATCCTTGCGGCCGACGATCTCGATCCGTCGCTCGTGGCCGCCATCCGGCCCGAGCTGGTCGGCGGGATCGCCCTCGTCGGCGGCGCCCCGAGCGGTCATGCCGCGATCGTGGCCCGAGCCCTCGGAATCCCGCTCGTCCTCGGGTTCGGGGCGAGCCTTGCCCCCGACCTCGATGGGTGCGCCGCACTCCTCGACGGCGACGGCGGCCGCCTCGTGGTCGAGCCGGCAGATGACGATCTCGCCTCGTTGTCCGGTCCGCGTGGATCCGGGCAGGCTGACCAGGCTCCGCTCGATTCCGCGCGCGCCGCCGTCTCGCCGCCGAATCGCCTTGGAATCCTCGTCGAGGCCAATGTCGGGTCAATCGCGGAGGCCGAGCTCGCCGCACGCGCCGGCGCCGACGGGATCGGCCTCGTCCGGACGGAGCTGCTGTTCCTGGGTCGGACGGTGGCGCCCGGGCTGGCCGAGCAACGCGCCATCTACCGCCGGATCGTCGATGCCATGGGTGATCGGCCGGTGACGTTCCGAACCCTCGACGTCGGCGGCGACAAGCCGGCCGGCTTCGAGCCCACCGCCGCGGAGGCGAATCCGGCGCTGGGCGTGCGCGGTCTCCGACTCGGGCTCCGCCGAGAGGCTCTCTTCGAGACCCAGGTCCGGGCCATCCTGGAGGCATCGCCGGAACGGCCCGCGCGCATTCTGCTGCCGATGGTCTCGAGCCTCGAGGAGCTGCGGGCTGCCCGGATCGCCATCGAGGGCGCGGCGGATCGAGCACGTGCGGATGGCGCACACGTCTCGTCGGACGTCCGGATCGGCGTCATGGTCGAGGTCCCGGCGTTAGCGCTTGTCGCGGATCTGATCGCGCCCGAGGTCGATTTCTTCAGCATCGGCACAAACGACCTGATCCAGTACACCCTCGCGGCGGACCGGACGAACCCGGAGCTCGCCGAGCTGGCGACGCCGCTCCAGCCCGCGATCATCCGGTTGATCGGGACGACCTGCCGGGCAGCCGCCGCCAACGGGCGGGCGGTCGCGGTCTGCGGCGAGGCGGCGGCCGACCCGGACGCGGCGTCCCTGTTCGTCGGACTCGGTGTGGGCGAGCTGAGTGTCGCGCCGCGGGCGATCGCCGCCGTCCACGCGGCGCTGGCCGGCCTCGATCCGGGTGCGGCCCGGCGTGCCGCCATCGCGGCCGAGATGGCGTCGACGGTCGCGGCCGTTCGGGAGATCGCTTCGGGATTGCGGAACGCCGGCTCCGTGGAGACGCGGATCGCGGGCTGATCCTCCAGGCCCAGGGGTCGAGCTGCTCGTGGGCTGGCGGGCCAATCGCTCGTGACATCTCCATTCAGCCGGCTTTCGCCCCTCGTCACGGACCGAGGCGCGCCGATGGTTCGGGACAACCACGATATGAACTGCCAGGACATCTGACCTAAGGAACAGACCCGCCCAGCACCTCAGCCGCGACGCGCTCGAGGACGTCCATGTTTGCGGCGAATGGCTCGTCGGGGCGCGGCCAGTGCACGACCAGGTCCGAGAACCCCGCGTCTCTGTAGCGACCAGCGACGTCTCGAAACGCCTCAACTGAGGCGAGCGGGCGTTCGCGGTGGCCGACGAGGACGAGGCGGTCGAGGCTGCCAGGATCTCGGCCCTCGGCTGCGCAGACTTCGGCCAGGCGCTCGACCAGGTCACGTCCCGCACCGCGACTGTCGCTCGCGACCCAAGCTGATCCAAACCGGGCGGCCAGTCGCATGCCGCGAGGTCCCGTAGCCGCGATCGCGAAGGGCAGGCGGGGTCGCTGTCGACAGCCCGGGATGGCGCGTGCTTCATGCGCGACGTAGTACCGACCGTCGAAGGAGGTCGCCGGTTCGGTGAGCAGCCGATCGAGCATGACGACGAACTCCTCGAACCGCTCGGTCCGTTCGCGGCGCGACCAGGCCACGGTCCGCACGGCCGTCGCATCGAACCCATCGCCTCCGGCGCCGATACCGGCGCTCATTCGGCCATCACTCATGTCGTCGAGAGTCATGAGCTCCTTGGCGAAGGTGACTGGGTGCCGGAACGTCGGTGACGCCACCAACGTTCCCAGGCGGATGCGCGAGGTTGCGCCAGCGGCCGCCACGAGGCTGGGCATGGCCGCGAACCACGGACCGTCGCGGAGGGACCGCCAGGTCAGGTGGTCGTAGGTCCATGCGTGGTCGAACCCCATCCGCTCCGCCGACTGCCATCGCGCGCCCACGACGCTCCACGAGGCATCCGGGAGGATCAGGACACCGAAACGCATGGCTTCACCCTAGTCGCGAGTGAGAGCGGCACGACCGCGTGGACCTCGTCCAGGATGATGCGCGTCGGCGACGGGCACCTGGCAAGCGCCTTCGGCTGGAGACGGCCGATCATCGAGGCGGTCGCGCCCGTCCCAGAGGGCGTCAACCGCGCGTTGTGGCGTCACACTCGTGCCGCGGCAGCGCTGCCCCTGGCGAATGTTTCGACTCCTCTCGTTCAGATTGGCTAGGCCGGAAGGGGTTGAGGTTCAATTCCGACCGGCTCGCGCCGGAGCCGGAGGCCGCGCAGGAGCTGGGCGTTGGCCGCGACGATGATCGTCGACGCGCTCATCGCGATCGCCCCGACGGACATCGGCAGGTCAATCCCCCAGGGAACGAGGACGCCCATCGCAATCGGGATCGCCACGAGGTTGTAGCCGGTGGCCCAGACCAGGTTCTGGACCATCTTGCGGTAGGTCGCCCGGGACAGCTCGATCGCAGCGACGACGTCGCGCGGGTCGCTTCGAACCAGAACGATGCCGGCCGACTCGACGGCCACGTCGGTCCCGGCGCCGATCGCGATCCCCACGTCGGCCGTGGCGAGGGCAGGCGCGTCGTTGACGCCGTCCCCGACGAAGCCGACCATCCCGCCGCCGTCCTGGAACCGTTGCACCGCTGCCGCCTTGTCGGCCGGCAGGACCTGGGCGGCGACCTCGTCGATTCCGAGACGTCGCGCGACCGAGTCCGCGACGGCCTGGCTGTCGCCGGTGATCATCGCGACCTGCAGCCCCAGGGCATGGAGCTCGCGGACGGCCTCCTCGGACTCGGGGCGGATCTCGTCCTCGAGCGCAATCGCGCCGATGACCTGGTCGCCGGTGACGACGTGGAGGACCGTCCTTTCCTCCTTCGCCCACGGCTCTGTCGCCGGGATCGGATCCAACCCCCGTTCGGCAAGGAACCGCGGACCGCCGACGGCAACGTCGCGACCGTCGACCATGGCCTTGGCACCTCGACCGGCGAGGCTCTCGAAGTCAGACGCCGCCGGAGCGTCAATCCCTCGTCCCTTGGCCTCGGCGACAATCGCTTGGGCCAGCGGGTGCTCCGAGTCAGCCTCGACGGCAGCGGCCAGGCGAAGGACGTCGTCCTCGTCTCCCTCAGGCGCTGCGACGGCGGTCACGGCCGGCCTACCCTTCGTGAGCGTGCCCGTCTTGTCGAAGATGACCACTTGGAGCTCGCGAGCGCGCTCGAGTGCGAGTCGGTCCTTGACGAGGAGGCCGTTCTGCGCCCCGATCGATGTCGAGATCGCGATCACGAGCGGGATCGCGAGCCCGAGTGCGTGTGGGCAGGCGATGACCAGGACCGTGGCGGTCCGGACGAGCGCGCCCTCGGGATCGCCCTGAAGCCACCAGAAGACCAGCGTGATGGCGCCCGCGGCCAGCGCGACGTAGAAGAGGATGGCTGCAGCCCGGTCGGCCAGGGCCTGCGCCCGAGAGGCCGAGGCCTGAGCCTGCTCGACCAGCCGCATGATCCCGGCGAGCGCCGTCTCGTCGCCGATGGCAGAGACCCGGACACGGAGGCTGCCGCCGGCGGCGACCGTACCTGCGATGACCTTGTCGCCACGCGCCCTCGGAATGGACTTCGACTCCCCCGTGATCAGCGACTCGTCGACGTCTGCCTCACCGTCGACCACGAGGCCGTCGACCGGCACTCGCGCGCCGGGTCGCACGAGGACGATGTCGCCGACCGCAAGCGCCGAGAGTGGCACGGTCTCGGTGGCTCCCTCCGTGACCCGCTCCGCTGTGTCCGGGAGGAGTTCGGCGAGGGCGGATAGAGCGCCGCGGGCCTGGGCGATCGAGCGCATCTCGAGCCAGTGGCCGAGGAGCATGATCGTGATGAGGGTCGCGAGCTCCCACCAGATCTCGACCTCGAACAGCCCGAGCGTGCCCGCCCAGCTCGTGACGAAGGCGACGATGATCGCGAGCGAGATGAGGGTCATCATCCCGGGCTGCCGGTCGCGCAGCTCGCCCTCGGCGCCGCGGATGAACACGAGGCCGCCGTAGAGGAAGACGATCGTCCCGAGGATCGCCGGCAGGTACTCCGAGCCCGGGAAGATGGGGACGGTATAGCCCAACCACTCCTGCACATCGGTGCTCAGCAGGACGATCGGGATCGTCAGCGCGAGGCTCAGCCAGAACTTGTCGCGGAACATCGCGACGGAGTGGCCCTCGTGCCGATCGTGTCCGGCCGTGTGACCCTCGTGAGCTCCGGCCCCGCTCGCATGCCCAGCCGTTGGCGATGCCGCGACGAGCGCCTGTTCGCGATGGGCCCCCGGTTCGCCCGGAGGTTGGTGATGTTGATGGTCCATGAGCGAGCCCAGTTTCCTCCGAAGGTCGCCGGCTCGGGCTGCGCGGCGCCGAACAAGCGGCGCCTGCGGCACGAGGGATCGGCCCAGTCCGCATACTCCCAGGGAGTATCCTAACGGACCTCATCACCGACCGTCGAGGGGCCATTCGGCCCTTGAGCGGCGGCCCGTCGGCCCGGTCCGATCGGCGGGCTCGGGCCTCATGGCGCCGAGCGGCGCCACGCCGGCGGATGACGAGCTACAGGCCGATCACCAGGGCTTCATCGACGAGCTCGACCGAGCAAGGTCGTCCTCGGGGGCAGCTTGAAGCCACCGACCGACCGGCTGCATGGCGCCTACGTCTTCGATTGCGCGTCGCTCCTGGAGGCGCGCGATATCGCAGGGTCCGATCCCCTGGTCCGCGCGGGCACGATTCGGATCGAGCCGGCCTCCTCAGTCGGCCGCGGTCGCGAGGAGGCTGCTCCACCCCTCGCGCACGACGATGGCCGCGACGACCAGCGCTGACGCCGCGTCCGCCCACCACAACCCGAGCGAGCTCGCGGCGGCCAGGCTGACGAGGCTGATCGCCGCGAGAACCGCGGCGACGGCGGTCAGGATGCTGTCCGCTCGGAGCGCACCGCTGCGGAGGCGAGCCGCGACACGGTTCTTCGCGACCGCGAGCGGCGGCAGCACGAGAACTGACGCGATGAGCAGGCCAAGCCCGACATCCGACGGATGCGGCGCTTCTCCCGTCATGAGCGCGCGCAGGGCTCCGAAGACGAGATACAGCGCCAGGGCCAGCAGGGCAAGGCCAACCCCCCGCTCCGCGGCTTGCTCGACGCGATCGGCGTGGTGCGGATGGCGAACCTCCACCCGGAACCGCCAGACGAGAACGACCGACGCGAACGCGTCGATCACCGCGTCCGCGCCGAACCCCAGGAGCGACAGGCTGTCGGACGACAGCGCGACAGCGACCGCGATCGAGCCGACGACACCGCTCCAGGCGATGCTCACGACGGACAGGGCAAGCGCGCGTCGCAGGTCGACGTGACGGGTGGGCACGAGGGATAGCGTATCGAGCCGGGCTGACCCCCGAGTGTCAGTCAGGAAGCGGCCGCGACCCAGGGCATCGCGTCGCGCGCCTCGCCGGACGGCGGTCCGGGCGCCGATTGATCCCGGGACGGCTCCTCGCTCGAACCAGGCCCGACGTCCTCGACGTCGTCGTGCACGGCGAGCGTGAATCCGAACTCCGCGCCGCCTTCGGGCAGCGAGCGTGCCCAGATCGTCCCGCCCATCGCCTCGACCAGGCTGCGGCAGACGTACAGCCCGATCCCGGCGCCTGGCGCCGCTCGGCCGCCGGCGGCCCGGTAGTAGAGCCGGAACAGCCGCTCGGCCTCCTCGGGCGGGAAGCCCGGGCCGTCATCGGTCACGGTGACCCGGACCCACGGCTCCTCGAAGCTGGCCCGCACCGCGATGCGCGCCTGCTCCCCGGCGTACTTCACCGCGTTCGACAGGAGGTTGCGCATGATCTGCGACAGTTGATCGTCATCGCCGGTCGCGACCGGCAGCCCGCCGTCGACCTTGACATCGATGGACACCGACGGCCAGAGCCCCCGCTCGTGCTCGACGACGTCGGCGAGGACGCGCTGGACGAGCACCGGGCGCGGCCCGAAGAAGTCGGCGCCGCGCTCGACGCGATCGAGAATCAAGAGGTTCTCGATCATCCGCTGGAGGCGCTCCGACTCGTCGGCAAGCCCAGTGAGGAGCTCGTGCCGCGCATCCGGATCGAGCTCGGCACCACGCTTCAGGAGCACCTGGGCTCCGCCGTAGATCGAGGTGATCGGCGTGCGAAGCTCGTGGGACAGGATTCCGACGAAGCGTTCGCGGATCGCATTCGCCTCCTCGCGCCACGAGGCGTCGGCGACGATCGCGACGGTCGTCGGTCTGCCGGCAAGATCGATCCGGCGGAGGGCGACTTCCACGGGCAGGGTCGAGCCGTCCGCGCGCCAGGCGGTCGTCTCGAACCGGCGGATCTCGTCCGCCTCGACGAGCTGCCCGACGCGCTCCTCGTCGGCGAGGTCGACCAGCTCGCCGAGGGAGCGTCCGGGGAGCTGGCCGTCGGGGTAGCCGAACAGCTCCGTCGATGAGCGCGTCGCCCACGTGACGTGTCCGGTCTCGTCGGCGGCGAGGATCGCGTTCGGGTCCGCCTCGAGGAAGACTCGAAACCGGGCCTCGCTCGCCCGGAGCGCAGCCGACTCCTCGAGCGCCTGCTCCGTCGCATGGAGCCGGCCCATGTCATCGTCGTGCTGGACCGCCCGCGCGGTGATCGAGCCGAGGAGCGAGACGATCGCGACGTCGTCCTCGACGAACAGCGGGCGGCCATCCAGGTGGGCGGCCAGTGTCGCGACCCGCCGGCCGTCGATGACGAGGGGCACGACGATGTCGCTGCCGCCGCCCGTCGTGGCGTCGATGGCCGCGGGCGCGTCCGCCGGTTCGGCCGCGATCGGACGCCCGTCGGGATCCAGCAGCTCGATCCTGCTCGCGCCGAGGATCCCCTCAGCCGCGGTCGCGAGCTCGCGCCAGAGCGCCGCGGACCCCTGGCCAGGTCTGACGGTCACGACCCGCCGGGCGAGATCGAACGCGGCTGCTCGGTGGAAGAACGCCGTCAACCATCGCGGCGGGAGGAACGCACCGAGATACCCAAGCGCGGCCAGGAGCGCCGCTCCACGCCCGACGACCTGGACGATCGGCGAGCTCCCCGCGCCGTTGTTCGCCGCGGACCCGACCCCCGAAACGACGATCGCGACCCCGAACAGGGCCGTTGCGATGGCCGCGAGCGTCAGCCGAACGCGGTGGATGCCGCGGCGCCGGCCGGCCAATCGCAGGAACTGGATCGCCGCTGCCGTCTCGACGATCGCGAAGTAGGCGACGAGGGCGAGGATCGCCGGCACGCTCCGCGGTCCCAGCAGAAGAAGCCCTGCCGTGATGCCCAGGAAGCCGCCGAAGGCGAAGCGATTTGCCCACCGCGGCACGTCCTGGATCAGCGCGAGCAGGCGGACGATGAGCCACGGTTGGGCGACCAGCGTGGCCAGACCCACCGGGCGGAAGAAGGCGGTCCAGTCGGGGGCGAACGTCGAGATGAACGAAAGCAGGAAGAGGGCCGCCGTTGCGCCGAAGATCGCGACGATCCCGAGCTCCACTGGCCCGCGACGGTGGCTCCAGCGCCAGACCGCGACCGCGAAGAGCAGGAAGAAGATCGCCTGGATGACGAGCGCGACGGGATCCATGCCACCTCAGCTCCCCGATCCCGATCCGGGTGGCCCGGATGCTGACGGACCGCCCCGTCGGGCGCATCACACGCGCGTTGCAATTGACGCCATCACGGGC
>DASXTH010000233.1:0-3195 GCA_036505555.1 Candidatus Limnocylindrales bacterium
AGGGAGGGTGATGGTCCTTTGCGGATGAGGTTGATCAGAAGATGGTGATGTCGGGCTCGCGCTCGAATGCGGGCTCCGACACATGGGAGAGCGTCGCCGTGGGCGCAGGCGCGGGCGGCTCACGTCGGGCCCGGAGGTCGAGGAGCACCTGCGGGACCTTCGAGATGTCCTCGTAGCTCTGCCGCTCGACTTCGGCGCCGCGTAGGGCGGCGGCGGGATGAAACATCGCGAACACCGTCGCGTCGCGGGCGCCGCTGGCCGGGTCGACGGCGCCGGTGGTCCCGTGGGCCTGGCCGATCCGGGCGCCGGGCATGAACCGGCCCATCGAGTGGCGGCCAAGGGTGACGATCAGCGCGGGGTCGAGTGCTTCGAGCTGGCGTTTGAGGTAGGGCGCGCAGGCGGCGACCTCGTCCGGCTCGGGATCGCGGTTGTCCGGCGGGCGGCACTTGACGACGTTCGTGATGAACACGTCCTCGCGACGCCATCCGATCGAGCCCAGGAGCTTCACCAGCAGGTCGCCGGCACGGCCGACGAACGGGCGGCCGAGGCGGTCCTCGTTGAAGCCGGGTGCCTCGCCGACGAGGACGACCTCGGTATCGGGGCTGCCCTCGCCTGGAACGGCGTTCGTGCGGCCCGCGGCGAGCTTGCAGCGGGTGCAGACCCGGACCTCGGACGCGACCGCCTCGAGCGCCGCCCGGCGCTCGGCGTGGGTCACGCCGGGGCCCCGATCGCCGTTTCCTCCGCCTGATACGGGGCTGCGCCGCGGCCCGGTGCCGGCCGGATCCAGTCACGGGCGACGAGCACTTCGGCGATCTGGACCGCGTTCGTGGCGGCGCCCTTCCGGAGGTTGTCGCTCACGACCCAGAACGCCAGGCCGCGACCGCCGTCGATCGAAGGGTCCTGGCGAACCCGGCCGACGAAGATGTCGTCCGAGCCGGCCGCCGCCGTCGCGAGCGGGTAGGTCGAGGTCGAGGGATCGTCCTGGACGACGACACCGTCAACCGCCGCGAACAGCTCGCGTGCCTGATCCGGCGTGATCGGTCGGCGGGTCTCGGCGTGGACCGCTTCGGAGTGGGCGACGAACACCGGGACGCGTACGGCCGTGCACGAGAGACGGAGGTCGGGCAGGTGGAGGATCTTCCGGCTCTCGCTGACGACCTTCCATTCCTCCTTCGTGTAGCCGTTCGGAAGGAACACATCGACCTGCGGCAGCGCGTTGAAGGCGATCTGGTGCGGATAGACCGCGACCTCCTTCGGTTCGCCGGCCACATGGGCGCGGACCTGGCCCTCGAGCTCGCGGATCGCGTCACCGCCGGTACCCGACACCGCCTGATACGTGTCGACGACGACCCGCTCCAGTCCGACGCTGTCGCGGAGGGCCATGAGGATCGGCACGAGCTGCATCGTCGAGCAGTTCGGGTTGGCGATGATTCCCGGGTGCCCGGCCAGGTCGTCCGGGTTGACCTGGCTGACGACGAGCGGAACGTGCGGCTCCATCCGCCACGCGGACGAGTTGTCGATCACGGCCGCGCCGCGGGCTGCCGCAAGCGGAGCGAGGTCGCGGGAAGCTGCCGCGCCAGCCGAGAAGAGCGCGATGTCGACGCCGTCGAAGGCGTCCCCGGTCGCGAGCTGCACCTCGTGCGTCCGGCCCTCGACGGACACCATCCGGCCGGCCGAGCGTTCGGACGCGAGGAGACGCAGCTCCCCGATCGGGAAGTCTCGTTCGAGGAGAACCTGGATCATCGTCCGCCCGACGACGCCGGTGGCGCCGACGACCGCGACGGTGAAGTTCTGGCGTGTCATGTCGGGCATGGCTCCGCTGTCACGGTCGCTGGCAGGGCACGGCGGGAGTATAGCAGCGGGTCACTCGGCTCCGGCCTCGGCGAGGGCTTCGCCGGAACGGCGGTCCACCTCACCGATTCTGGCCAACCATTCCTGGGTGGACTCGACGGCGCGATCCCCAGCGTGGTGAGGCTCAATTGCGCTTCTCGTCCCGCACGAGGTTCACGCCGCGCAGTCCAGGGATGCATGCCTGGCCAGATGCGTCGAGCGCGGCTCCGCGGACGACCACGGTCGATCACTTGCGTCGCGGCCGCTCCATCCAGCGTTCCGGGTTCCGGAGCGGCTCGAATCCGTGACGGGCGTAGACGTCACCGGCGTCCCGCGTCGCGAGGACGAGCCGCAGCCCCGCAAGCCGCTCGTCGGCCGCGATCGCGGCGACCAGCGCCGACCCGATCCCCCTTCCCCGCGCCGGCTCGTCCACGAAGACGTCGCAAACCCAGCCGAACGTGGCCTGATCCGTGACGACCCGGGCGAAGCCGACTTGATGCCCGCCAGCGTCGAACGCGCCGAAGCAGAGCGAACCGGCGATCGATCGCTCGACGACCTCGCGCGACCGCCCGAGCGCCCAATACGCCCGCTCCGAAAGCGCCGCGATGATCCAGTCGAGGTCGAGCTCGGCTGGATCGGTGGAAACGCGAACGCCGGTCGGCTGACCGGCGCTCGCTTCGGGTGCGGGATGCACGATCGAGATCAGCTTCCCACCGGCTCCTTTGCCAGATGGCGCTGCATCGCGGCCTTGCGCGACAGGTTGACCCGGCCCTGGCGGTCGATCTCCATCACGACAACCATCACCTCGTCGCCGACGGACACGACGTCCTCGACGGTCGGCACGTGGTAGTCGGCGAGCTCGCCGATCCGAACGAGGCCTTCCTTGCCGGGCAAGATCTCGACGAACGCGCCGAAGCCCATGATCCGGGTGACCTTGCCGAGGTAGAGCGCCCCGACCTCGACCTCGCGGGTCAGGCTCTCGATCCACTGGATCGCCTTGCGCGAGTTCTCGCCGGAGACGGCCGCGATCTCGACGGTGCCATCGTCCTCGACGTTGATCTCGGTCTGGGTCTCTTCCTGGATCTTGCGGATCATCGATCCGCCCTTGCCGATGATCTCGCGGATCTTCTCGGGGTTGATCTTGATCGTGATGATCCGCGGCGCGAAGTCGCTCATGTCGGAGCGGGCCTCGGGCAGGACCTCGATCATCTTGTCGAGAATTTGAAGCCGGGCTTCGAACGCCTGCTTCAACCCGGTCCGGATGATCTGCTCGTTGATCCCCTGGACCTTGATATCCATCTGGAGGGCGGTGATGCCGTCCCTCGTTCCGGTCACCTTGAAGTCCATGTCACCGAAGGCATCCTC
>DASXTH010000234.1:0-2565 GCA_036505555.1 Candidatus Limnocylindrales bacterium
GTCGGGCCGCCGTGACGGATCACGCAATGAAAGTCTGGGGCCGAGCAACGATCCGCGCAACGAAACGTCGTGCAATCTCGCGTCGTTTGACGTCGATTTTCGACGTTGCCGAACGGGAACGACCATGGCAGGCAGGGGATCAGGCGGTCTTAAACACCGCTGGGGGCGACCCCGTCCGAGTTCGAACCTCGGCTCCGGCACTGAATTGGGCGCAGCTCATCCCTGGCGCCGGCGTCGCGCCGACTGAATCAGAGGGTCGGACGTTCGTCACACCGCCGGGGGAACGATGCTGGCGCGCCCGACCCCCTGCACCACACGGTGACGGGATTCGTCTCAACCCGCCGTCATCGTGGCGACCGTGACGGTGTCGCCTTGAGCACACTTCGTCGGCGGGGGGCGTGCACCCCGCGAACGCCGGAGGGGGAGCCGGGCCTCAGCGCCGGCGGAACGAGAACCGGCCGCCGCTCTTCCGGTCGTCGGCCGCAGAGGGCACGACGAGCCCGTCGGCGCCGAACGCCGCGCTCGACAGCTTCGTCAGCCGCTCTGCCGCGGGCGATCGCGGCGCGCCGAGGACGATCGGCACGCCCTCGTTGACGGCCTTCAGGTAGAGGAACGGGTCGTAGGGCAGCTCGGCCTGGATCCTCGTCCCGAGCGCCTGCTCGACATCGCGTGCCTTGAGGATCTCGCGCCCGAACGTGTTGTTCAGGACGAACGACGACTTCGCCGCCACCGTCCCGGCCTCGCTCAGGTACTCGATCAGCGCCGTCATCGCCTTCAGCGCCGCGATCTCGGGGTTGATGACGAACAGGACGTTCTCGGCGTGCTCGAACGCCTGGAGCGTCCGTTCGTCGACCCATGATCCGGTGTCGACGACGATCTGGTCGTAGGTGGCGAGGAGCGTGGTCAGGATCCGGTCGACATGGTCCGCCGTCACGAGAGCGGCCATCTCGGGGCCGGTCGGCGCGGCGAGGACGTGCAGCCCGCTGTCGTGGCGGGTCGCGTAGGTTCGGAGGAGCTCCGCCTCGCGGAGGGCCGAGTCGTCGCGGACGACGTCGGCGAGCGTCTGACGCGGGTCCACGTTCAGGTGCGTCGCCACCTGGCCGAACTGGAGGTCGAGATCGACGATCACCACCCGATCGGGCTTGCGCTGGGCGGCCGCCATCGCGACGTTCGTCGCGACCGTCGAGGTTCCGACGCCGCCCTTCGGGCTGTGCACGGCGACCACGCGGCGGCTTCGAGCGACCACGACCCCGTCGGTCGAGACGACCGCGCTGAGGTCCTTCGAGCGCTGGAACCGGAGGAGGAGCGCCTCGACCCGCGCCTCGAGCTCGCGCGCGTCGAACGGCTTGGCCATGACATCGTCCGCGCCGGCCTCGAGGAACCGGATCCGCTCCTCGACTTCGTCGGTCTGGCTGACGCAGAGGACCGGGATCGCGGCCAGCGCCGGCGTCGACCGGATCTCGCGGCAGACATCGGCAGGCGAAGCCGCGCCCGTGACGACGTCGATGATGACGAGCTGGTTGGCGCCGACCTTGCCGAACGCATCCTTCGGGTCGGGGGACGTGGTGACGGTGTAGCCGACGCCCGCGAGGGCCGACGAGATGGTTTCACCGGACGCCGGATCGGCTTCGATGAGCAGGATGGTGCTGGCGGGCACGGACCCTCCGCGGGCAGGCTGGGATCGCAATGGTCAGGCAGGCGGCCGGTCTGGGAGCCGGTCGAAGGATACAACGGCGGACCGCCGGAGCGTCCGTCGGCGATCGGACAGTGCCGGCGTCGACCGCCCGCCCCCGAGGCGCCGCGGCGGGCCCGCCCTGGCCCTCGTGCTACACTTCCGGATCGTTTCCTTTCGGTTCCGCGTCGGCTCTGCCGCCAGCGGGACGATCCCCATTGGAAGGAGTGAGCTGGCGCATGCGCCGATACGAACTCATGCTCGTGCTGCGACCCGACGTCGCGGACGACAAGGCCCAGGCGGTCATCGACCGCACGACCCGGCAGCTGGTCGCTGCCAGCGGGCAGATCATCAAGGTCGCCCCGTGGGGCCGCCGCCGCCTCGCCTACCAGATCGACCGGTACCGCGAGGGCTCGTACCACATCGTCCAGTTCGAGGCGCCGCCCGAGGCGCTCCCGGAGCTGGAGCGGACCCTCCAGATCACCGAGGAGGTCCTCCGTCACCTCGTGACCCGCGACGAGCGGCCCGCCCGGCCGGGTCGGCGCGACGGCATCGAGGACGGCCTCGACGTCTCCGACGACGCCGACCTGCCCTCGCCCGACGACGAAGAGGACGACGACGACCGCGCCGAGCGGATCGACGAGTCCGAGACCGAAGCGGCCCCGGCCGCGATCGACTGAGGGAGCGCCACGATGGCCCTGTGCAAGGTGATGATCATCGGCAACCTGGGCGCGGATCCGGAGATGCGATACACGCCCAGCGGCCGGCCCGTGACCCAGTTCAACGTCGCGGTCAACCAGAGCACGAAGAACCAGCAGACCGGCGAGTGGGTCGAGGCGACCGACTGGTTCCGGATCAGCGTCTGGGGCGATCGCGCCGAGCGTGCCGCCGAG
>DASXTH010000235.1:0-2167 GCA_036505555.1 Candidatus Limnocylindrales bacterium
GATCATCAAGGAGCTCCGCACCCAGGCCGGGCTGGTCGGCCGTGAGGCGGTCGCCGGCGACATCGTCAAGGCGACGCTCAACCGCTACCGGTGGCTGACGTTCAAGGGCGTCCTGCTCCAGGAGCTCGGCTCCGCCGGCCGCCTGATCGACGCCGGCGTGGGCCTTGGCAGCGATGAGGCGGCCCCGGCACCCGACGGCGCTGCGCCGGCAGCCGAGTAGGGAGTAGGCGGCGGGCCGGATCGGCTACTGCGGCGGCTCGGGGATCTCGGGCTTCGGCGCGTACTCACCGCGGATCGACATATCGGAGGCCTCGAGCGCCTGGCTCGAGGCGGCCTGGATGTCAGTGGCGGCGTCGGCGAGGACCTTGACGACCGGCGTCAGGTACGCGTCGAGCGCGCTCGCGACGCGGTTCAGCTGGGTGACGGCGCCCTGGAGCTTGGCCTGACCGGGCGCGCTGCCGCCGATCGCCCCGAGCTTCTCGGCCGCGGACTGGATCGTCTCGATCGACTTCTTGTAGTCCGGGGGTCGTGCGTCGAGCATGAACGCGCCCTTCTCGGCCAGCTCGGCGCCTTCGCGGATCAGGCTCTGCTGGCCCTCCTCGAAGCACGGCTCGTCGCCAGGGCCGGTGTCGTTCGCCTCGGTCTTCATCGTCGCAGCCTCGCGGGCGTCGGCGGCGGCAAGCTGGGCCCCGGTCGCGGTCGCGTTCAGCATGTCGTTCACGGGGACGACGTAGATCGAGATCCGCTCCTGCGCCGCGGTGATCTTCTTGTTCGCCGCCTGGAGCTCGCCATTGCCCGGCTCCGGGCTGCCCATCATCTGGTTCCACTGCTCCTGGGCGGCAGTGAGCTCCTTGACCGCTTCGGCGATGTCCGGCGGCATCTTCGTCAGGGAGCCCGAGGCCAGGTCGGCATGGGCGATGCCGTCCTTGATCATCGTCTGGCTCTCGGCCGAGAAGCACGGCTCGTTCCGCTCGGCCTGGGCGTCGTTCGACGGCCACTGGAGCGTCGGCGGCTCGTAGTCGCTCGGGATCGGCTCCTCAGGCGTCGGCTCGAGCTCCTCGTCGCCCCAGAAGTTCGTCTTCCGCTGGACCGCAGGCCGGACCCGGCCGATCGTCGCGGCCACCGGCGCGGGCCGGCCGAACGCCGCTGCGCCGCGCGCTCGGAGCATCGCCCCCACAGCCCGATTCCCCGCGGTCCGCTGGAGCCGCAGGATCGAGCGCTGGTCCACGGTCGCGCCGGGCGCCTCCTCGGGCGCGGGCGCGTCGGCGCGGGCGAGGACCTCATCCGACGGCTCCCGGGCATGCAACGACTCCATCGGTGACCTCAGACGCCCGTCAGCAGATCGAAGTAGTCGCCAAACTCGGCCTCGTGGGCGAGCCGGCCGAGCTTCTGGTACTCACGGTCGGTCGCCCGGATCAGATCGGTCATCGTCACCGGGCGCCGGTCGGCCGCGGTGAAGAACGCCGCGGCGAGACAGATGTTCCGGATGTTGCCGCCCGACAGCTTGAACGCGCGGGCCAAGAACCCGAGATCGACGTCGTCGGCGCGCGGCAGGACGGCGGGTAGATGGCGCTCCCAGAGGCGGCGCCGGTCCTCGTCGTCCGGCATCGGGAAGTCGACGATCACGTCGAGCCGGCGGAGGAATGCCTCGTCGAGGTTCGCCCGGAGGTTGGTCGTGAGCACCGCGAGTCCGTCGAACCGCTCCATCCGCTGGAGCAGATAGGCGATCTCCACGTTCGCGTACCGGTCCCGGGCGTCCTTGACCTCGCTCCGCTTCCCGAAGAGCGCGTCGGCCTCGTCGAAGAGGAGCACGCCGTTGACTCGGTCGGCCTCGTCGAAGATCCGGTCGAGGTTCTTCTCGGTCTCGCCGATGTACTTGTCGACGACCGTCGCGAGATCGATGACGTAGAGGTCGAGCCCGAGATCGGCGGCGACGATCTCCGCGGAGAGCGTCTTCCCGGTGCCCGAGTCGCCGGCGAAGAGCGCGGTCATCCCGGTGCCACGGGCGGCCGCGCCGCCCATCGCCCACTCCCCGAGGACGAGCTCACGGTGGCGGGCCCGGACGGTCAGCTCCTGGAGCTGGGCGAGGGCGTCGGCCGGCAGGATGAGGTCGTCCCAGCGGGCGGTCGGCGCGACGCGACGGGCGAGCCGCTCGAGGCCGCCCGCG
>DASXTH010000236.1:0-24928 GCA_036505555.1 Candidatus Limnocylindrales bacterium
ACCGGGCGCGCGCCGGCCTCCGCGCCGGGCTCGTAGCGGATCGCGAGAACGTCGGCGCCCCCGACGCCGAAGACCGTCGTCGCGTCCGGCCAGCCGACGAGCACCGCCTCGCCGACCTTGCCGGGCAACGTCCGGGCCACGATCCCGGCGATCCGGAGATCGACGACACGGTTCTCGCCGACGGCGAGCGTCAGCGTCGAGCCGACGGTCAGGTCGATCCGCTCGGCAACGCTCTGCGGCAGGATCGCGACCCCGCCCGCGTCCAGCCCGGCAAGGGCCGCCACCCGATCGCCGTCGACGAACCGCAGCCGCCCGTCGGCGGCGAAATCCGATCCGACGACCGCCGCGGCGTCCATCCGGACCCCGCTTCGGGCGACCTCGAAGACGGCGAACGGGCTGACCCGTCCGACACCGTCGATCGCGCCGAGATCGGCGATCACCGGGTCGTCGAGGGCGATCGGCTGGATCGACGTGACAAGCTCGTCGCCCGGGATCACCTCCGCGAGCCACGCTGCCGCGGCCAGGCGGGCCTGGTGGGCGACGCCGCCGACCGCGACGACCATCGCCAGCCCGACGGCGAGAGCGCCGACGGTCAACGTCGTTCGGGCGCGATCGCGGACGATCGAGGCCCGGGCCAGCCGCTCTTCGATCCGGAGCACGGCCCGGAACGGGAGGCCCGCCAGCCCGCCGAGGACTCCGAGCGCCAGGGGCGCCGCGATGACCGCGCCGAAGAGCAGGAGATAGACGAGCCCCGACCGCGCGAGGCCGCCCCCGCCCGCGTCCCGCGGCCACGCCAGCAGGCCGGCGACGCCGACGACCACGAACACGCCGACGAGCCAGCGGAGCCGCGCCCGCCGCGCGGCGGCCGGGTCGATCCGGTCGCGGAGCGCCTCGACCGGCGAGATCGAGCCAGCGCGGCGGGCCGGCTCGACGGCCGCGGCAACAGTCACGCCGAGCCCGATCGCGACGACCGCCGCGATCGACACGAGGCTGGGGTCGACGCGCTCGAACGGGATCGTCGCGACCGAGCGCAGGTCGATCGCCATGAGCTCGGCGAGGACGAAGCCGGCGGCGACGCCGAGGATCGACCCGAGGAACCCGAGCGCGAGCGCCTGGAACGCGACGAAGCCGACGAGCTGTCGGCGGACCGCCCCGGCCGCCCGCAGCAGGCCGAGCTCGCGGACGCGCTCGGAGACGGTCATCGAGAGCGTGTTGAAGATGAGGAACGCCCCGACGAAGAGGGCAACCGCGGCGATGAGTGCCGTCGTCGCCCGGAAGTCCGCGGTCGAGCTGCGCAGCGACGTCGCGATGTCGCCCGGGGCCGACAGCACGTATGGCTGGCTCGTCAGCGCGACCCCGATCGCGTCGGCGACCTCGCGAGGCGTCGCGCCTTCGCCCGCGACGATGTCGACGCGGCTCACGGTGTCGTCGCCGAGGATCCGCTGCATCGTCCGGAGTGGCAGGATCACGGTTCGACCCTGCGATCCGACGATGGGACCGTCGCCGGCAACGATGCCGACGATCTCGACATCGACCGGGGCGCCGTCCCCGCCCTGGAGGGAGATCGATCCGCCCAGTGCCGATCCGTCGACGGCAGCGAGGCGCTCGGTGACGAGGGCCTCGAGGGCGTCGGGGCCGCCCAGCGGGACGCCGGAAGCGAGGACCAGGTCGTGGACCGCAGGTTCGCGCTTCGGGTCGATGCCGAGGGCCGTGACCGGCGCCGACGGCGTGTCCGGCTGGCCGGCGCCCGGCAGGAGGTACGTCCGTCGCTCCTGGGCGGGCGCCGCGACCGTGACCCCGGGCGCCGCCTCGATCGCGGCGAGGCTCTCGGCCGAGAGCCCGGCCGGCCCGAAGGCCTCGACCCGCAGGTCGGCCCGGCCGACGAGGTCGCGGACGGTCCGGTCGATCGAGGCGGCGATACCCGCATCGGTGGCGAGCGAGGCGTAGAGCACGGCGATCCCGAGCGCGATCCCGACGATCGACAGCGCCGTCCGGCCACGCCGGGCGAGGAGGCTGCGGATCGCGAGCGAGCTCACGGCCCGGCCACGATCAGAGCCCGAGTTCCGCGAGGCGGCGGACGAGCGGCGCCGTGTCGTGATCGTCGCGCCGGCCGAGGACGATCTCGTCGCGGATCCGGCCGTCGCTGATGACGAGGACCCGGTCGGCGTAGGCCGCCGCCTTCGAGTCGTGGGTGACGAGGACCACTGTCTGGTGGCGCTCGACGCACGACCGCCAGAGCGCCTCGAGGATCTCCGTTCCGGTCGTGTAGTCGAGGTTGCCGGTCGGCTCGTCGGCGAAGAGGAGCGCCGGACGCGTGACGAGGGCGCGGGCGATCGCAACACGCTGCTGCTCGCCGGCCGACAGCTGGTCGGGCTTGTGGTGCTCCTTACCGGCGAGGTCGACCAATGCGATGACGTCGCGGATTCGCTCGGCAAGCTCGCCGCGACCCGGATCCGCGCCCGAGATCGTGAACGGGAGCGCGACGTTCTCGGCCACGTCGAGGAGCGGGATGAGGTTGAACGACTGGAAGACGAAGCCGGTCCGGTCGCGGCGGAGCTTCGTCGCCTCATCGTCGGAGAGGTGGCTGATCGTCGCGCCCTGGAGGACGACCTCGCCGGCGGTGGGTCGGTCCAGGCCGCCCAGGAGCTGGAGGAGCGTCGACTTGCCCGAGCCCGACGGGCCCATCAGGGCGACGAACTCGCCCTCGTCGACGGACAGCGAGACGCCGCGCAGGGCATCGACGGTGGTGGCGCCGAGGCGATACCGCTTGGCGAGATCGTGCGCCTCAAGGATGGCCACCATCGCCGCGAGTGTAGCGGGCGGCGATCGGCGCCTGTCGCTCCCCGGTGGGGCGCGGCGGGACCGCGCCTGCGTTCGTCGTGGATGGCGTCCGCTGGCGAGGCGGACCCGAGGACCGTAAGCGAGCGCACTCGGAGGTGCGTGAGCGCGGACCGGAAGGTCCAACGAAATCCAGCAGGCGTCAGGCGCGACAGCCGACGGGGACGGCCTAGGTCCCGAAGAAGAAGCCGGTGACCCCGCCCACGACGGCTTCGAACAGGCCGGGCGTCGTCGACGGGTCGGTGACCCGCAGGCTGCCCTCGTTCGACGCCGGATCGGCGTCGCGGACGTGGCCCGGCGGCGTGCCGTCGCCGCTGTTGCCACCGTTGCCGTTGTCGGCGCCGTTGCCGTTGCCGTTGTCCTGGCCGCCGGGGCCGAACCCGAGACCCGTCTCGATCGGCGACTCGGGCAGGGAACTCGCCACCAGCTCGTCGGCCGTCGGGCTCGGGGTCGGCTTCGGGGTCGGCTTCGGCGTCGGCTTCGGGGTTGCGTGGGGCGTCGGCTTCGGGGTCGCCTTCGGCTTGGGCGTCGGCGCCGGCGCGGTCGAGCCGCAGCGGTCGGCGAAGATCACGGTCCACATCTTCTTGCCGGTCGGACCCTTGTAGGCGCCGATGCCGATCACATCCCAGGCCTTGCCGAGGATGTTCGCGCGGTGCCCGGCCGACTCCATGAACTGCCGCTGGATCGCGGTCGTCGCGACGTCGTCGGGGTAGTTGTTCCAGCCGATGTTCTCGCCGGCGACGTGGTAGCAGTAGCCCTTCTGGTCGAGGACGTGGAAGACGTTGTAGCTCGTGCCCAGGATCGTGTGGCTGAAGTAGTTGCGGACGATCATGTCCTTGCTCCGCCACCGCGCGATCGCGGTCAGCTTGGAGTCGACCTTCAACGACCTGAGGCCGGCGGCGGCCCGCGCCTGGTTCGTCAGGCTGACGAGCTTCGACTCCGAGGCCGAGCTGAACGCGTTCACGTCCCACGCGAGCGTCTGTCGGGGGACGGCGAGTGAGCCGACGGAGGTGAGGATGAACGCGATCGCGACGAGGGTCGCGAGCCGCCGCGGGTCGCGGAGGAGGGCGAACCGCGGGGGCCGAGCGGGCGGCAGCGTGACGTCGAGGGGGATGGTCAACGGTCGGGTCTCGATGCGGGCACCGGGTCGGGGGCCGGCGTGCATCGACCCTATGCGGTCCGGGGTGGTGCCAACCGCTGGGCGATGGTCCCGTCAGCACCACGCACGGGTACCACGACGTGATCCGCACCATGACGCACCCGTCCGCTGCCCACCAGCCGGGCGCGGAACGGACCGGACCGCACCACACCGGGGGCGTGGCGCCGCCCTCGGACGACGTCCGCGGCGGCGTCCCGGTCGATCAACGCAGGGCGCTCTCCAGGGCGACGCGGGCGTCGGTGCCCGGGTCGCGGCGCTTCACGATCAGCGCGGTCGCGATGGTCAGCCCGCGCTCTTCCGCCCAGGCACCGGCCGCCGGCCGCGAACCCGGGACGACGACGGCCCCGGCGGGCACGACCAGCGGCCGCTCCGCCGAGCCGCCGAGCTCACGCTCCTCGGTCAGGTCGTAGAGGCGCGACGTCCCGGTCAGGACGACCCCCGCGCCGATCACGGCACCCGCCCCGACGAGCACGCCTTCGAGCAGTCGGCTTCCGGCGCCGACGAAGGCGTCGTCCTCGACGATGACCGGCCGGGCCCCGGCCGGCTCGAGCACGCCGCCGATCGTGACGCCGGCCGCGAGGTGGACGCGGGCGCCGATCTGGGCGCATGACCCGACGAGGACGTGCGAGTCGACCATCGTCCCGGACCCGACCCAGGCGCCGACGTTCACATACGACGGTGGCATGACGATCACGCCCGGCGCGAGGTACGCCCCGGCGCGGATCGCCGTGCCGCCGGGCACGATCCGTCGATCCGGCCCGGGATCGATCGGCGGCAGGGCGGCCCGATCGTGGAACGCGAACGGTCCGACCTGCCACGACGTCGAGCGTCGGTCCGCGAAGCAGGCGAGGATCGCGGCCTTCACGTCGTGTCGGACCCGCCAGCCGTCGGCGGCCGTCGGGTCCGGCTCCGCCGCCCGCAACTGGCCGGCGGCGAGCGCGGCGAGCACGGCCGACGGAGAGCCCGGGACGGCTTCGTCGAGGGCGGGTCGGTCGACGACGAGCCCGGTCATGCCGTCGCCTCGACGCGGTCGCGCATCCGGCCACCGGCCGCCTCGACGAGCCCGAGCGTCCTGAGCGTCTGGTCCATCGTGGCGCGCGCGCCGTCAGCGAGCGGCAGGAGCGGCAACCGGACGGCGTCGGTCTCGAGGAGGCCCATTGCCCGGAGTGCGGCCTTCGCGGGCACCGGGTTCGGGCCGCCGACGAAGTTCGCGAGGAACAAGGGGAGCCAGCGCGCGTGGATCCGGCGCGCCCCATCCCAGTCGCCGGCCCGTGCCGCATCGCACAGCGCGACGAGCTCGCCCGGGATCTCGTTGCTCGCCACCGAGACGACGCCGTCGCCGCCGAGCGCGAGGATCGGCAGGGTCCAGGCGTCGTCGCCGGCCAGGACGGCAACGTCCCGCGGGCGGTCGCGGCAGATCCGGGCGATCTGCTCCAGGTTCCCGCTCGCCTCCTTGATCGCTACGACGCGGGGATGCTCGGCGAGGCGGAGGAAGACGTCGGCCGGCACGTTCGTGCCGGTCCGCGACGGGACGTTGTAGACGACGATCGGCAGGTCGCCGTCGTCGGCAACTGCGCGGAAGTGGGCCTCGAGCATCCGGCCGTCGGGCCGGTTGTAATACGGCGCGACGACCAGCGCAGCATCGGCGCCGAGCTGGGCCGCGCGGCGGGTGGCCGCGATCGTCGCGACGGTGTCGTTGGTGCCGGTTCCGGCGACGACCGGCACCCGGCCGCGCGACGAGCGCTCGGCGACGGTCTCGACCGTGATCGCGATCACGCGGTCGCGCTCGGCGGGGGTCAAGGTGGGTGCCTCGCCGGTCGTGCCGACCGGAACGAGGCCGTCGATGCCGGCGAGGACCTGCCAGCGGACGAGGCGGGCGAGGGCCTCCTCATCGACGGCACCGTCGGCGGTGAACGGGGTGACCAGGGCGGTGAAGGCGCCACGGAGCGCGGGTCGGGCAGCCGGGGTGCTGCGAACGATCGGGGTCATCGGAGTCTCCTTGAAGGACGCGGGCGATTGATGAAGAGGGTGGGCGGGTGGGAGGTCGGAACGTTGACGGCCCTCGGTCAGTCCGCGGTCAGGCAGTGGCGCCGACCGGTTGGTGGCTCGCCGCGATGCGCTCGTCGACGACCTCGTCGAACGGGTGGATCCCGGGCGTCCGGGGCCGGTCCAACAGCCAGTCGATCGCGACCAGGGCGCCCGCCGCGTAGCCGGATCGGTCGCGAGCCGTCAGGCGCAGCTCGATCGTCTCGCTCGTGCCATCGAGCCCGACGACGTGCATCCCCGGCATCGAGCCCGACCGGAGAACGGCGATCTCGTCCACCGCGATCGGCAGGGCCGCATCGAGCCGACGGACGATCTCGCGGGCCGTGCCGGATGGCCGGTCCGCCTTCGATCGCCGATGCCACTCCATGACCGAGGGCTCGAACCCGCCGATCGCTGCGGCGAGCCGGCCGGCCTCGTCGACGAGCCGGAGGAACAGGGCCGCGCCGAGCGCCAGGTTCGGCGCGACGACGGCCACGGCGCCCGCCCGCCGGAGCGCACCCGCCACCGCGTCGGCATCGGCCTGCCAGCCCGTCGTCGCGATGACGAAGCGGCGGAGGCCCGCGTCGAGTGCGGCCTCGACGTTGCTCGCCACCGCGTGCGAGCGCGAGGCGTCGACGACGACGTCGGCGCCCTGGAGCCATTCCGGTTCGTGGCGCCGGCCGCTCGGCCGCCCGAGCACCCGGACGAGCTCGCCGCGATCCTCGAGCGCCGCGCCGATCGCCCGACCGAGCGGGCCATCGCCGAGAACGATCGTCGTGGTGGTCATGCGTGTCTCCTCGCTCTGGAGGAGCCGCCGGTCGGTGGAGGGCCAGGAATCACGAAGCCGCGGTCACCAGTCGGTGCCGCGGCCCCTGGAGCCTCCGTGCCCGGAGACTCCTGTCGGTGTTCGCTTGCGCGCCGTCAGAGCCCCAGGGCCCGTGCCTCCCGGCAGGGCCGCCAGAGCTTCTTCTTGGCCTCGTCGGTCAGGAAGTGGCGGTGCATATGCATACTTTGCATGCTCGGAGTGGAAGTTGCAAGTGGCCCGATGGTTGCGATTTGGTCCTCACGACGCGTACCGAGCCGCGAACGCGCCGTACGTCGCCGCGATCGGCTCCGGGGTCTCGTCCGCCTCGCGATCGAGCCCGAACCGGCGAGCATCCGGCGTCTTGACGCCGTTGCCAGACAGGATCGCGACGACCTCGTCGCCATCCCGGATCACGCCGCGTGCCCGCGCCGCCTCGATGGCCGCCACCGTCACACCGCCGGCCGTCTCGACGAAGATGCCCTCGTTCGCCGCCGTCCGGCGGATCGCCGCCGCGGTGGCCGCGTCCGGGATCGACTCGATCGAGCCGCCCGTCCGTCGCGCCAGGTCGAGCGCATAGCCGCCATCGGCGGGCGACCCGATCGCGAGCGAGCGGACGATCGTGTCCGGCGATCGGACGGGCCGAATCTCGTCGACGCCCTCGGCGAAGGCCGTCGCGACCGGAGCGCAGCCCTCCGGCTGACCGCCGACGAACCGGACCTCCTTGCGCTCGACGAGGCCGATCTCGGCCAGCTCCTCGAAGCCCTTCGCGATCTTCGTGAACATCGAACCGGACGCGATCGGCCCGACGAGGACGTCCGGCAGCCGCCAGCCGAGCTGCTCGGCGACCTCGAACGCGATCGTCTTGCTGCCCTCCGCGTAGAACGGCCGGAGGTTGACGTTCACGAACGCCCAGCCCTCCTCGTCGGCGATCTCGAGGCTCAGCCGGTTGATGTCGTCGTAGGTGCCGTCGACCCGGACCACCGTTGCGCCGTAGCTCAGGGCGTGCTCGACCTTCGCCGGCTCGAGATCGGACGGGACGAAGACGAAGGCGCGCAGTCCGGCCGCAGCAGCGGCGGCGGCCGTCGCGCCGGCCAGGTTCCCGGTGGACGCACAGGCGAGGGTGTCGAACCCGAACTCGACGGCACGCGCCGTCGCGACCGCCACGACCCGGTCCTTGAACGAGAGCGTCGGGTTGCGGGTGTCGTCCTTGAGATGGAGCGTGGTCCCGGTGCCGAGATCCAGGTCCCGGGCGAGCCGGTCGGCGCGGACGAGGGCGGTCGAGCCGACGGCCAAGCCACGCTCGGGAGCCCGTTCGACGGGCAGCAGCTCGAGATAGCGCCAGATCCCGGGAGCCCGTGCGGCGATCGTCGCGGGCGTCAGGCGCTCGCGGGCGACGTCGTGGTCGTAGACGATTTCGAGTGGCCCGAAACAGCTCGGACAGACGAAGCTGGGGCCGAGGTCCTCGGGGCGCCCGCAGGCGCGACAGCGCAGGCCACGGACGTGGGAGGGGCCGGCGGTCTGGGGCGGCGCTTCGGATCGGGTCGGCGTCTCGAGAGTCATCGGTCGTCTCCATCGCGGAGGTCCGCCGTCCCGTTTCGAGCCCGAGAAACCGAGCGACCCTTCCGTTGAGGAAGGGCCTGGGAAGGATCCCTTATCTCGCAGGAGGACCTGCCCGGATTTGGCACCGTGCCGACGTCGCCGTCGGTCGGTTGTCGGGCTTCACAGGGCCGGTCCCTCCGCCACTCTTGATAAGAGTCTTCAGTTGTCCGCGATGGTAGGCGGACGATCGGTGCGCGGTCAACCGGTCGTTTCCGGATCGGGACGACGTCCCGTCGGCACCCCGGCTGACACCGCCGTGGAATCCGGTAGACTCCCGTGGCCCCGTCGGCCCCACGGCCGGCGCGCGCGCATGGTGGCCTTAGCTCAATGGTAGAGCACTGGATTGTGGCTCCAGCGGTTGCGGGTTCGACCCCCGCAGGCCACCCCAACCACCCTCCGAGGCGGCGCCCCGGTCAGCCGCGGGCGGGCATCCCCTCCCCGACGTCGAGGCCGAGACCCGCGAAGTAGTCGCGCGTCCGCCGCGCGATCGGGAACGGGCGGTCGGGCTCGCAGCCGAACATGTCCTGCTCGACGATGCAGATGAGCTCGCGCCCGAGGGCCGCCAGGGCGTCGAGCACTGCGGGCATGTCCGGCTCGCCGAGGTTCGGCTCGACCATGACACCGCGGGCGACGGCCTCGCCGAAGCCGAGCCCCTCCTCGCGGACGCCGCGCAGCACGACGGGGTCGACCTGCTTCAGGTGGACGTAGCGGATGCGCTCCGGGAACCGCTCGATGAGCCCAACCGTGTCGCCGCCGCCATAGGCGACATGCCCGGTGTCCAGGCAGAGCCCGACGGCCGCCGGATCCGTGCCTTCGAGGAGCCGGACGATCTCGGGTTCGGTCTGGACGAGGCTGTCGGCGTGGCTGTGGAACACCAGTTCCAGGCGCCACCGGTCGCGGACGTGCCTGCCGAGGCGATCGATCGCTGCACAGACCCCGGCCCACTCGTTGTCCGAGAGCTCGATCGGATTGCCGGCTTCGTCGCGATCGCTGCCCGGCAACAGGACGAGGAACCGGGCGCCGAGCTGCGTGAGCAGCGGGGCCGCCTCGTCGGCAGCGGCGATGGCCTCATCGAACGCGGCCGCTCCCCGGCCCAGCTCGGCCACGATCGCCCCGCCGGTCAGGGTCAGGCCGCGCCGTTCCAGCGCGTCGCGGAGGGCCTCCGGGTCCGTCGGCAGATAGCCGTACGGCCCGAGCTCGATCCGGGTGTAGCCGGCCGCCTGGGCCTCATCGAGGAACCGTGCCGGCTCGACCTGGCCCGGATGGTGGGCGAGCCAGACGCCCCACGAATCGGGAGCGGTTCCGAGGAGCAGCCGCCAGTGGCGCCCCGGCTCCGCCATCAGGCGAGGTCGCGGCGCTGGCCGGCAAGCGCGGCGTCGTAGCGGTTGCGGGCGGCGCGGACACTGTCCACGCCCGAGACCTCCGCCGGCGGCACGTCCCACCAGCCTTCGGCCGCGGGAACGCGGCGGTCCGGCGAGACGGGGACCGTGATGACCGTGATCCGGTCCGCGGTTCGGGCGGTCGCGAGGGCAGCCCGCAGCTCATCAGCGTTCCTGGCGAGAAGCGAGAGTGCGCCCATGGCCTCGGCGTGCTGGCGGAAGTCGACCGGCACGGGCTCGCCGGTCAGGCGGTTCCGGGTCCGGTCGCGGAACCGCAGCTCGTTCCCGAACGACGGCACGCCGACGCTCCGCTGGAGGTCGTGGATGCTCTGGTAGCCGTGGTTGTCAAACAGGACGACCGTGATCCGGATGCCCTCGGCGACCGCGGTGACGATCTCCGAGTTGTGCATGAGGTACGTCCCGTCGCCGATCGTGACGACGACCTCCCGCTCGGGTTCCGCCATCTTCACGCCGATTCCGGCCGGGATCTCGTAGCCCATGCACGAATAGCCGTACTCGAGGTGGTAGGCCTTCGGGTCCTCGGGTCGCCAGAGCTTCAACAGGTCGCCGGGCAGGCTGCCCGCCGCGCAGATGACAGTCGCGTGGCCGCCGACCGTGTCGTTGATGATCCCGATGACCTCAGGCTGACCGAGTTGGGCGGGCTCCGCGTCCTGCGCGTCGGCGGTGGGTGAGCGGCGATGGCCGTCGACGAAGCCGTCCCACTCCGTCTTGAGCGCGGTGATCCGCTCGCGGTACTCGATCGACGTCCCCTCGTGACGGGCGGCCTCGAGCGCCGCCGCCAGCGCCGACAGAGCCGCGCGCGCGTCGGCGACGACCGGGACGGCGCGGAGCTTGCCGGCGTCGAACGGGCTGATGTTGATCCCGACGAAGGTCGCGGTGTCGACCTGGAACGCGCTCTTCGAGGCGGTCGTGAAGTCGGCCAAGCGCGTCCCGACGGCGATGACGAGATCAGCCTCGCGGGCCAGCCGGTTCGCGGCGAATCCCCCGGCCGAGCCGATCGGGCCGACATTCAGCGGGTGGTTCCAGGGGATGACGCCCTTGCCGGCCTGCGTCTCCGAGACGGGGATCCCGAACCGGGTCGCGAGATCCTCGAGTGCGGCGTTGGCCCCGGCATAGGTGACGCCGCCGCCGGCAACGATCAACGGACGTTCCGCGCGGCGGACGAGCGTGGCGACCTCGTCGAGGATCTCGGGCTCGGGACGCGGCCGGCGCACCCGCCAGACGCGGCGCTCGAAGAATCGCGTCGGCCAGTCGTACGCCTCGGACTGGACGTCCTCCGGCAGGCTGATCGTGACCGCGCCGGTCTCGGCCGGGTCGGTGAGGACCCGGAATGCCTCGGGCAGGCTCGCGACGAGCTGCTCCGGGCGGGAGATCCGGTCGAAGAAGCGCGAGACCGGCCGGAACGCGTCGTTGGCCGAGACGTCGTGCTCGACGGGGTGCTCGATCTGCTGGAGAACCGGGTCGGGGACACGGTTCGCGAAGTAGTCGCTCGGAAGCAGGAGGACCGGCAGCCGGTTGACCGTCGCTCCGGCTGCGCCGGTGATCATGTTCGTCGCGCCGGGCCCGATCGACGAGGTGCATGCGAACGTCTGGAGCCGGTTGCGGTGCTTCGCGTACGCGGCCGCGAGGTGGACCTGGGACTGCTCGTTCTGAGGCCGGTAGAACGGGAGCTCGCACGCGTCGCCGAGCTCCTCGAGCGCCTGGCCGAGGCCCGCCACGTTGCCGTGACCGAAGATCCCCCACACCCCGGCGATGAACCGGTTGCGGTCGCCGTCTCGCTCGACGTACTGCTCGGCCACGAACCGGACGATCGCCTGCCCGACGGTCAGTCGGATCGTGCTCACCGAAGCGCTCCTCCCGCGTGACGCCCGGCAGTCCGGGGCGAACATGGTGTCAGAGCGGCGATCGTCGCACAGCGTGAAATCGATTACAAGAGCGGACCGGAGCGCCTGGTGGGGGCGCGGGTGGGCGCGGGTGGGCGCGGGGCGGGACGGTCACGCCCGACCGGCCGAGCGAGTCGCCAGGCGGCGCAGAACCGGCCCGAGCATGCGTGGCACAACCTCCACGCCGGCGCAGCCCCGAGCGCTCATCGCGGGACTGAGTCGCCACACGACTCGCGGCGCGGGGCCGAGCGGGACGCTCGACGAGTTCGCCGAGCGAGGGCGGCCGACGGGGCGCACCTCCCGGTTGACGCCCGGGCTGGCCGACCCTACGCTGCGAAATCGATTACGCGGCGGACTGGCCGCCTCCGCCAGGAGCCACCGACCCCGGGATGCAGGACCGACCTCCGACCGCCACGATCCTCGATGTCGCGCTGGCCGCGGGCGTCTCGACGGCGACGGTCAGTCGCGTCCTCGCCGGCATCGGCAATCCCCGCCCGGCGACCGCTGCGGCGGTCCTCGAGGCCGTCCAGCAGCTGGGCTATCGCCCGTCGGGCGTCGCGCGCTCCCTCCGGCTGCGCCGGACGCGAACGATCGGGCTGATCGTCACCGACATCCAGAACCCGTTCTTCCCCGAGCTCGTCCAGGCCGCCGATACGGCCGCCCGCTCGCTCGGCTATTCCATCCTCCTCGGGAGCGCGGCCCACGACGAGCACCGTGCGATGTACTACCTCGACCTGATGGCGGACCGCCGCGTCGACGGGATGCTGATCGCGACGAGCCAGCTCTCGGAGGAGAGCTGGCGCTGGCTCCTCGGGTCGCCGGTCCCGGTCGTCGTCGTGAATGCCGAGCCGTCCGACCCGCGGGTGGCCGTCGTCACGAGCGACAACCACGGTGGAGCCCGCCTGGCCGCCGAGCACCTGATCTCCCTCGGCCATCGCCGGATCGCCTGGGTCCGTGGTCCGGGGACGTTCACGGCGGACGTGCCGCGGCTCGAAGGCTTCCGGGCCGCCTGCCGAGCTGCGGGGCTCCCGCCCGACGCAACCCCGGAGCTGCAGGGCGACGGCCAGGTCGAGGGCGGCGAGCGGGCGGGTCGGGCGCTCGTCGAGCTCCGTCCCGACGTCACGGCGGTCGCCTGCTACAACGACCTCACCGCGATCGGCGTCCTTCGCGCGCTGCGCGCTACCGGCCGCCACGTCCCTGACGACATCAGCGTCATCGGCTGCGACGACATCGCCGCGGCGTCGTGGGTCGTCCCCCGCCTGACGACCGTCGCCCAGGAGAAGGCGAAGATGGGCCGGATCGCGGTCGAGCGCCTGATCGCCCGCCTCGACGACCCGAATGCGCCCGAGCCCGACACCGTCCGTCTGCCGATGACCCTCCGGATCCGTGAGTCCACGGCACCGATCGGGCTGCGCGCCGGGCACAACGTCGAACCTGCGTGATCCGGATCGCGAACGCCCCGTGCTCGTGGGGCGTGATCGAGGGCATCGACGGCGCTCGGGACGGCTACGTCGGCGTGATCGACGAGATGCACGAGACGGGCTACGCCGGCACCGAGCTCGGCGACTGGGGCTTCATGCCGACCGACCCCGTCCAGCTCTCGAACGAGCTCGGCCGGCGCGACCTTGCCCTGATCGGGTCATGGGTCAGTGTCAACCTCCACGATGCCGCCCGCCATCGCGAGAGCGGCGACGACGCGGTCCGGACCGCGCGGCAGCTCGCCCGGGTCGGCGGACCCGACGCGGTCGTCGTGCTCGGCAACGATCCGTACGGCAATCCGCGCCGAACGAAGGTCGCGGGCCGCGTCCGGCCCGAGGACGGCATGACCGATGCGCAGTGGGCCGTCTTTGCGGCGGGCGCGAACGATGTGGCCCGGCGCGTGCGCGACGAAGCCGGGATCCGGACCGTCTTCCATCAGCACATCGGGACGCTCGTGGAGACGGCGGACGAGACGCGCCGGCTTCTCGAAGCGACCGACCCGGAGCTGCTCGGGCTGTGCCTCGACACCGGTCACTGGACCTTCGGGACCGGCGGCGATCCGGCGGCCGCCGTCCGCGAGCACCGCGAGCGCGTCTGGCACGTCCACTTCAAGGACTGCGACCCGGCAGTGGTCGCGGCGTCACGGGCCAATCAGTGGGACGGCCCGACCTCGGTCGGCCACGGCGTGTTCTGCGAGCTCGGGGCCGGAGCGGTCGACTTCCCGGGGGTTCTCCGAGCGCTCGACGAGATCGGCTACGGCGGCTGGATCGTCGTCGAGCAGGACGTCCTGCCCGGCTTGGGCACGCCGAAGGCGAGCGCCCAGCGCAACCGCGACTACCTGCGCGCGCTCGGGGTCTGACCTAGCCGGCCTTCACGTCCGGGTTCGGCAGGACGAGGTCACGCACGACCCCGATCAGGTCGTGGTACGAGGCGATGAACGAGCGCAACGTCCGGACGGTGGGGCCGAAGGTCTCGAACTCGGCCGGCGTGAGGCCGTCCGGCTCGAACGCCCGCCGGAAGTCGGGGATCCGATCGCACAGGTCGGCGACGAGGGCCGGGTCGACCGGCACGTCGATCCGCGGTGCTGGCTCGATCCCGCTGTCGTTGAACCGGACCTGCCACGCGTGCGGCATCGTCATGACGATGTCGGCGCCGACGAGCTCCGTCCAGTGGAGGCGGTGGCGGTACGCCGCCGCGAGGAGCCGGGTCCGGAACCCGCGAGCGCGGTAGATCTCGTAGGCCCGCTTGAACACCGCGATCCCCGCCCAGTTCGCGGCATCCGGATCGAGGGCGATTCCGTCGCGCTCGACGACGACCTTCACCCAGTCGTCGAGCCGGCCGATCATCAGCGAGCACACCGGGCTGAACCGCGACGCGTCGCCGCCGCCGGCCTCGAACCGGGCGATCCCACGATCCACCGCCCCGCCGACCGCGATCGCCTGGGCGACGGTGAACGCGACCGTCGCGTTGATGACGACGCCGCGCGCCGTCGCGTCCTCGATCGCCGCGAGGCCCGCCTCGGTCGTCGGGAACTTGACCTGGATGTTCGGCGCGAGCGTCGAGAAGTGGACCGCCTGCTCGACCATCGCCGTCGTCGTTCGATAGTTCGCGGGGTTCGTTTGGAGCGACAGCCGGCCCTTGCGGCCGTCCTCGCGCTCGAACACCGGGGCGAGGACTGCGGCGCCGCCCACGCCCATCTCCTCGATCAACGCCCAGGTGATCTCGACCTCGGACCAGGACGGGTGCTCCGCGGCGAGCTCGTGGACGCGCGGGACCCAGCGGTCCTTCTCCTTCTTCATCACCTCGCCGACGATGACCGGGTTCGATGTCGCGCCGGTCGCGCCGCGCTCGACGGCGTAGCGGAGCTCGGCGAGCGCGCAGGAGTCATTCCAGTAGTCGGTCTGGGTCGACTCGACCATGCGCAGGAGTGGGCTGTCGACGGTGGTCAGGGTCATCGGTTGGTCTCCTCCCCCGCCCGCGGCACCGCGGGGTCCCAGTCCATCAGCCAGGCGTGGTCCGGATCGATCGTGAACTGCCACGCGCGGTTCGGTCCGGCCATGATGTTGAGGTAGTAGCAGTCATAGCCCGCCGGTGCGCCGACCGGGTGATAGCCCTCGGGCACGACGACGACGTCGCCGTCCATCGGCGTCAACGCCTCGTCGAGGCTGCGATCCGGGGTATAGACCCTGGCGAAGGCGAAGCCCTGGGGCTTGGCGAACCGATAGAAGTAGACCTCCTCGAGGCGGGCCTCGATCGGTGGGTTCTCGGTGTCGTGCTTGTGCGGCGGGTAGCTCGACCAGTTGCCACCCGGCGTGAACACCTCGAACGCGATCAGGCGCCCGGCCTCAGCGGTCGGCGGCAGGAGGTGGTGGATCGTCCGGCGCGTCTGGCCCGAGCCACGGTGCTCGACGAGGATGTCCGCGGGGTCGACGATCGCCGTCCGCTGCGTCGAGCCGCCCGGGGCCGCGCCGATCGCGAGGAGCGTCGGCTCGGTCGCGGTGACCGAAACGGGCTGGCCCGGCGCGACGAGGACGACCGGCGGAGGCGGGCCGTCGAAGACCGACGCCCGACTGCCGACAACGCCCAGGTCGAGGGCTCCGGCGTGGACCTCGGCGCGGCCTTCGAGGACGAGGAGGAGACGTTCCTGGTCGTCGGCCGGGCGCTCCACGACCTGGCCGGGGCCGAGCCGGTAGGCATCGAAGGTCGTGTAGTCCCAGCCCACGGTGGCGGGCTCGACGGCCACGATCAGCCCGTCCCGGTCCGGGGTGGCCGCGCGGTGGAGGAGAGACCGCGCGGCCCCCGGAAGGCGAATGCTCATGGTGCTCCCGGTCGTTCGATCGTCACGTCCCGCGCCGCCGGCGACGCCCGATCGTCGTTCCGGCAATCGATTACATGCACATGATGGCGGGCCAGGCGGGGAGCGTCAAGGAGCGCCGTCGCAGCGCTCAGGCGCATCGGTCACCCGGTGGGCGAACGGGAGGCGCGGAGGGCGCGGAACGACGGCCCTTCGCTGGTTCGGTCACCCGGTGGGCGGACGGGAGGCGCGGAGGGCCGCCCTCAGCTCGTCGCCGCGCCCACCCGGACGCCCGCGATCGCGCCGAGCACGGCAACGATGGCGTCGGCGAGGTCGTCCACGTCGGTCTCGGTCGCGACGGTCGGGATCGCGCCCATCCCGCGCGGCGCGAGCCAGAAGCCGGCCAGCAGCAGGCCGAGGTACAGCTCGGCCGGTCGACCGGCCCCGGGCGCGAACGCCGCCGTCCCCTCCCCCGCGAATACCTGGAACAGCGAGCCGACGCGGGCAACACGCGCCCCGAGCCCGTCCCGCCCGATTCCCTCGGTCAGGCGCGCCTCGAGGCGGCCGCCCAGCGCATCCAGGCGACGGTAGGCGCCCGGCGTCAGCTCCGCGAGGGTCGCCAGACCGGCCGCCGCGGCGACGGGGTTGCCGTTGAACGTCCCGCCGTGGCTGACGGCACCCACGCGCCGGGCGTCGAAGATCTCCATCACGACGGCGCGGCCGCCGAACGCCGCGAGCGGATAGCCGCCCGCGATGATCTTGCCGAGCGTCGTCAGATCCGGGCGAACGCCGTAGACCTCCTGGGCGCCACCCTCCGCGATCCGGAACGAGATGATCTCGTCGAAGACGAGCAACGCCCCGACGCGATCGGCGAGTGCGCGGAGGTAGGGCAAGAACCCGGGCTCCGGCGCGCGGACGCCCCCGGCGCCCTGGACCGGCTCGACGATGATCGCTGCCAATTCGCCCACACGGCCGCTGAGCGCCTGCTCGATCCCGTCCGGGTCGCCCCACGGCAGCTCGATCCGGAGTCCGCCGATCGCGTCCGGCACGCCGGGCGTCCCGGCCATGAACTGGTCGTGGGTGCCGTGGTACGAGTGATCGAACGTCGCGACGAGCGGACGGCCGGTGAAGGCGCGCGCGGCGCGGATCGCGAACATCGTCGCTTCCGTGCCTGACGAGGTGAACCGCAGCCGCTCGATCGAGGGCACCCGCCGCCGGAGCTCTTCCGCCAGGAGGACCTCCGTCTCGGTCGGGGCCGCGAACGCCGATCCACACCGGACCTGGCGCTCCACGGCCGCGACGACGGCCGGGTGCGCGTGGCCGAGGATCAGCGATGTGTAGTTGCCGAGGAAGTCGCGGTAGACGTTGCCGTCGACGTCGGTGACCGCGAGCCCGGCGCCGTGCTCGGCGTACGGCGGATACGGCGCGCTGAAGACGGTCGTCCGCGTCGAGCCTCCCGGGAGCGAACCGGTCGCCCGCTCGAATAGCGCGCGGGATCGCGGCGTCCGGACGAGATAGTCGTCGACGATGGACATCTGGCTCCCCTGCGTGGCCGGCCTGGATCCCACGATACGCCCCGGCGGACGCTTCCCGCGACCACGGCTAGACTGGGCGGACGGTGGCGGGGCGCGCCGCGTCTCAAGGGCTTCTCATGGTCGCGGCGAACCATCTGCCGGACCGCGAGGCCGACCCGCGGCCTCCCGCCTCGGAACCGAGCCCCGGACGGAGTCCCGTTGTCGCTCATCGACCGGCCGGACATGATGCACCGCTCCGAACCCGACCCAGCGCCCGGGTCGGCGGATCCCGGCGCGACGCGCCCCTGGCGCGCCGGCCGCCGGGCCCGGTCCGTCGATGGCGGGGCGTTCGATCCGACGTGCCGCCGCCAGTTCATGGGCAACGAGCCGCGGGACGGGTTCGGCGGTGGCGGTGGGTTCGGCGGTGGCGGTGGGTTCGGCGGTGGCGGCGGCCGGTTCCCGCGCGGGATCGACGAGCCGACCCTCCGCGCCGTCGCAAGCGCGACCTGTGGCGAGTACTACCCGGCCGCCAGCGCCGCCGAGCTCGAGAAGGTCTTCGGCGCATTGCCAACCTCGTTGATCACGAGGCGCGAGCCGATCGAGATCAGCGCCGGGTTCGTCGGGCTGGGCGGGCTGCTCGCGGCGGTCGGGTTGCTCCTCGGACGCGCCTGGCGGCCGTTGCCCTAGCCGGTCACCGACGCGACGAGCGCCTGGGCCTCCTCGAGGAGCAACGCGAGATGCTCCTCGCCGCGGAAGCTCTCGGCGTAGACCTTTGCCACGTTCTCGGTGCCCGACGGTCGGGCGGCGAACCAGCCGTTCGCGGTCACGACCTTGAGCCCGCCGATCGGAGCGTCGTTGCCCGGGGCCCGGGTGAGGATCGCGGTGATCGGGTCCCCGGCGAGGGACGACGCCGTCACATCCGACGGCGACAGCCGGCCGAGCGCCGCCTTCTGCTCCGGCGTGGCCGGGGCGTCGACACGGCGATAGGCGGGAGCGCCGAAGCGCTCGGTGAGCTCGCGATAGGCGACGCCGGGGTCGCGCCCGCTCCGCGCGGTGAGCTCGCAGGCCAGCAGGTCGGCGATGATCCCGTCCTTGTCGGTCGACCAGACGGCACCGTCGCGGGTCAGGAAGGAGGCACCGGCGCTCTCCTCCCCGCCGAATCCGAGGCTGCCATCGACGAGCCCATCGACGAACCACTTGAAGCCGACCGGGACCTCGACGAGGCGCCGGCCGAGGTCGGCGACGACCCGGTCGATCATCGACGAGCTCACGAGGGTCTTCCCGACGCCGACGTCCGAGCCCCAGCCCGGCCGTCCGTCGCGGTAGAGGTACGCGATCGCCGCGCTCAGGAAGTGGTTCGGGTTCAGGAGGCCCGCGGCCGGCGTGACGATCCCGTGGCGGTCCGCGTCGGCGTCGTTGCCGAGGGCGAGGTCGAACTGGTCCTTCCGGGCGATCAACCCGGCCATCGCCGACGGCGAGCTGGGGTCCATCCGGATCTTGCCGTCCCAGTCGTAGGTCATGAAGCCGAAGGTCGGATCGACGCGCGGGTTCACGACCGTGAGGTCGAGACCGTGGTGCTCGGCGATGGCCGCCCAGTAGCGGACCGACGCTCCGCCCATCGGATCGACCCCGATCCGGAGGCCGCTCGCCCGGACCGCGTCGAGGTCGATCACCTCGGGCAGATCGCCCACGTACTCCGCGAGGAAGTCATGCCGGCCGGCGCGCGCCGGCCCGTCGGCGGCTCGAGCGATCCCCGCGACACCTTCCGGGCCCGACCCCTCGAGCAGCCGGTTCGCCTCCGCCTGGATCCAGCCGGTCGCGTCCGTGTCGGCCGGACCGCCGTTCGGTGGGTTGTACTTGAACCCGCCGTCGTCCGGCGGGTTGTGCGACGGCGTCACGACGATCCCGTCGGCCAGGCCGCGACCTGCGGTCGGCGGGGCATCGGACGCGGGCACGGCGCGGCCGCGGTTCGCGACGACGATCGCGTGCGAGACTGCCGGCGTCGGCGTCACCGCGAGCTCGTCCGAGGCGATCCGGACGTCGACGCCACGACCGACGAGGACCTCGAGCGCCGTCTGCGTCGCGGGCTCGCTCAGCGCGTGGGTGTCCTTCCCGAGAAAGAGCGGTCCGTCGTACCCGCGCAGCCCGCGGTAGCGGCAGATCGCCTCGGTGATCGCGAGGATGTGCGCTTCGTTGAACGCGCCACGGAACGCGGAGCCGCGATGTCCGGATGTCCCGAACGCGACTCGCTGCCCCGGATCGGAGGGATCGGGCCGGACCTCGCGGTAGGCCCGGAGCAGGGCGTCGACATCGACGAGGTTCGCGGCGTCTGCGGGCTGCCCGGCGAGCGGCGACTTGGGCATGTTGTCGAGCGTAGCCGACTCGGGCCCGCGATGATCCCATTGGAGGTGCCCGCGATGCCCGTCTTCCCCGCCGATGCGACCGACCTGACCCGACTCCTCGTCGTCTCCGACCTCGACCGATCGATCGCCTGGTACCGAGACGTGCTCGGCGCGGAGCTGGTCGGGGAGTACGGCGGGACGTCGGCGGTGTTCCGGTTCGTCGGCTGCTGGCTGCTGCTCGTCACGGGTGGCGGCCCGACCGCCGACAAGCCGACCGTGACGATGGCCGCGCCGGCGGACCCCGACACGACGAGTGCCGAGTTGATCGTCGCGGTGCCCGACTGCCGGGCGGCGCACGCGGAGCTGGTCCATCGCGGAGCGTCGTTCCTCGCCGCGCCCGTCGGGTACCCGTGGGAGATCCGGGCCTTCTTCCGCGACCCGGACGGGCACCTGTTCGAGATCAGCGAGCGCAAGCCAAGGGTTGCCAGACCCGTTCCGCGATCGCGGCGCGCACCAGAGTCACCAGGCGCGCGATCCCGGATCAGCATCGCGGGGACCCGATCCGGCCCGAACGGTGGCCGCATGGCACGGGTGTAGCCTTGCGACGAAGGCCATGACTCGCCTGCACCTCGGCCCGATCTCAGCAATGCCACCGGCGGGGAGTCGGTCAGGAACCCTCGCTCCGCGCCGTGATCTTCGGGCACCCGAGCGACATCCGGGTCCGAGTGATGCCGCGGCACGGCTGGACCCCGCGGCGGCCTCGACTCATCGAGCGGCGATCAACAGCCCGGGGTCCCCAATGCCGTATCTGGATCGAGTCAAGCGATCCTTCGGCGGACACGAGATCGGCGCCATCCGGGTTCATCTCGGGCACGAGGCGAGCGCAAGTGCTCGGGCGTTCCTCTCGTCGGCGTACACGACCGGAGGGCACATCGTGTTCGACGGATCGCCGTCAGTGCGCACCGTAGCCCACGAAGCAGCACATGCTGTCCGCGGGCGGTTCGACGGAGCGATCGGACGCGGCTTGCGGTCTCCAGACGATCCTGAAGAGCAGGTCGCTCGGGCCGTGGCCGACCGGGTCGTGGCCGGCCGAACCGCGGAGGACCTGCTCGATCGGCGGCCCGGGCCCTCCGGCGGCTCTCCCTCGCCGGCCTGGTCGGCGCCGGCATCGCCGGCGCCGCCCTGGGTCGTGATCCACCGCGAGCCAGGCAAGGCCGGGTCGGACCCGTGGCATGGGCTCTTCCACGTGGGCCTGATCGGCCTGATCCGCATCGAGACGCTGCTCCAGGAGCTGTATGGCAGCCGGCAACAGGCGCTGGCGGACGCGATCCGCGCCGATCCTGCCGCGCTCAAGGTCGTCAAGGAGAGCGGCGTGTCCGGCGTGGTTGCGCTGATCGACACGCGACGCCAGAGCGGGGCGTTTGATCCTGCGGCCGCCCGCGCCCTGGCGTCCAGACTGAGCTGGCCGGTGCTCGAGGGCCGTGCGCAGCGGAAGACCGCCGAGCCGGACGCCTCGAAGATCGCCGGGCTCGAACGATGGGCCGAAGCCGAAACCACCAAGCAGCAGGTCCTGGACGCGGGCAAGGTCGTTGGCCTCGACCCGTCGAAGGCCAAGGACGTCGCGGAGGTGCGCAAGCTGATCGCGCCGCTCAAGCCGAACGCCGAGGCGATCGGGGCGGCCCTCGCGACGATCAAGCCACTCGTCAACCCGGCGATCAACATGCTGAAGACCGCGGCCTCGGAGCTCGACAGTGGGGATGAGATCCGGAGTCTGGAGGGCAAGGGCAAGCTCATTCGCGCCAGGGACCAACTGGCCGCAATCGCCAAGCCCGTCTTCGACGTGCTCAAGAAGGTCGACCTCGAGAGTGCCGTGTTCGAGCTCCAGGCAGCCCGACGCGAGCTCGAGGCGTTGCTCAAGCCGAACCTCAAACTCGCGTCCGGCCACGTTCAGCCGGTGATCCAGCACATGACCACCTTTCGGACGCAGCTCGGTACCGCGACGACGGGGCAGCAGAAGCTGGCGCAGTCCGTGGAGCGGGTCGACTTCTTGCTCCGGATGTTCTTGTTCACGAACGAAACGGTCTCGGGCGTAACGCAGGCCCCGACGGATGCCGAGATCGCCAAGATGGGGCCGCTCCTGTCGACGACCCCGCAGGAGGACTTCGAACGCGTGTTCGCGACGCTGGGCGCCGGTGACGCCGCGCTCCTGGTGGCGTTCGGCGAGCTCCTCTCGAAGCAACTCGCTGTGCGATCGACGATGACCGCCGCCGGGGTCACGCCCGTCGGCGCCGTCCCGACGCGCGGCGACGTCGAGGCTTGGTTCACGTCGCTGCGGTCGGCGAGCAATGAGGTGGTCGCCCAGGCGTACATGAACTATGCCGAGGCCTTCTTCTATCACCGGATCGAGGACAACCTGGCCGACCTCGGCGCGCTGACCCTCGATCAGATCTTCGCGCGCGACCTGTCGATCACCGGCGTTCGAGGCATCGTGTGCACGGGCTATGCCCTGCTGGGCGCGCGGCTGTTGAGCCTCGCGGGCGGCCGGGTGACGCGCTTCGTCATGGCGGTCCGCGCGACCGACGACCAGATCCGTGCTAACCGGATCGACGCCGGCCATGCCCTCGCCGAGGTCTCCCGGAACGGCAGCACGATGTTCGTTTCGAACGATCTCATCGTCGCCACGGAGCAGGACGGCATCGGGCCGGATGCCGTCGCTTGGCACGACAAAACCGCCCCGCTGCACACGGCCCGCGGCAAGACGGTGGTCGCCGCGCACGCGGCACTGATCAAGCTGATCACCAAGATCGCGAACCCCTAGGGCTCGGACCGCCGGACGGCCGCCGAGCGCGCCACGACGAGGGGCCGGCGGCCCGCCGAGGCGGGCCGCCGGCACGCGACTCCGACTAGAGGTCGGAGGTCGACGGGCTGCTCGTCGAGCCGTTCGTCGACGGAGCCGTCGACGGGTTGGGGCTCGTCGAGCCGCCGGATCCGGTGCCCATGTTCGGGCAGTCTCCTGCGGCGTGGCCCGCACGAGGCGTGCCACCGTTCGGCGTCGTTCCGGTGCTCGGCGTCGTGCCGCCGCCGTTGGTCGACGGTGTCGTGGCGCTCGGCGCCGGTGTCGCCGAGGGATCGGCCGCGAAGACGACCGCGACCCCTCCGACGGTCAGGAGGCCGACGGCGAGGAGCGCCGCGGCGATCGTCCTTCGAGCGCCGCCGAGCCGCGTCGGAGCGGGCGCGGCGGCGACGGGGGCCGTCGCCGGCTCGGGCGAGAACGAAGGCGGGGAGTGCGCCGGCTGTCCCGCCGGCTGATCGGACCAATCCATGAATGTCTCCCTGGATGCGGGGATGGTTGGAGCGCGTGTGGTTCGGTCATCGTTCGTCCATCGGCACCTCCGGTGTGCGGGTCTGGACCGCGGCCGGATCGACCGCGGGAAGCTCGAGGGGCCGCCCCCAGCAGCCCGAGCCGGCAAACCCCCACCGGCGATGGATGCGACCGCCGCGCGCTCGCTCGATGCGAGCGCGCGGCGCCGGCGAAGTGCTCATGGGAACCGGTTGAACCAGTGCGCCGCGAGACCGGCGCCCGTGAGGACGAGGACGAGCCCGGCGGCGGCGAACCACTGAGTGACCTCGCGCTCCTCGGTCGTGTATCCGATCCGCGAGCCGAGCGACTCGTAGATCTGGGCGAGATCCTTCGCCGTGGGCGCTTCGAAGGCGCGGCCACCGGTCGTCTCCGCGATCGCGGCGAGCGTCTCGGTGTCCGGCGGGACGTTGATCGTGTGCGGCTGTCCGCGCTCGTCCGGCACGGTGACGACGCCGTCGGCCGTGCCGAGAGCGATCGTGTAGATCGGGACGTTCAGGGCCGCGGCCATCTCGGCCGCCGGCAGCGGCTCGAGCTGGCCCGTCGAGTTCGCGCCGTCGGACAGGAGGACCGTCGCGATGACGGGCGTCTCGGTCGAACCCGGATCGGCCGAGCCGGATGGCGCCGGTGTCGCCGATGGCGCCGCGCTGGCGCTCGGGTCCGGCGAGGCCTCTGGCGTCGCCTTGGCGGTGCCCAGCGGATCGAGCCCAGCGGCCTCGAGCGAGGTCTCGATCGCGTCGCCGAGCGCCGTTCCACCGCGCGCCCGCAGGTTGGCGATGCCCTCGTGGAGCGCCGCCCGGTCCGTCGTCGGAGCGACCACGACGCGTGGCGCCGTCGAGAACGCGACGAGCCCGACCTTGATGCCGGCGGGCAGCTGGTCGACGAACGTGTTCGCCGCCTGCTGGGCCGCCGCCAGCCGCGAGGGCGAGACGTCGGTGGCCATCATCGACCCCGACACGTCCATCGTCAGGATGATCGTGGCCTCCTCGCGCGGGATCTGGACCGCCATCGACGGCTTCGCGAGCGCGAGGACGAGCGCCGCCATTGCGACGAGATACAGGGCCGGCGGGACGTGACGGCGCCAGGCCGGCGTCTTCGGGACGAGGTTGCCGAGGAGGTCGACGTTCGTGAACCGGACGGCGTAGCGGCTCCGCCGCCGCTGGATCAGCCGGTAGGCGACGAGCGCCGCCGGGACGATGAGCAGCCCGAGAAGGAGGAGCGGGTCGGCGAAGGTCACGATCGGAGCCCCCGGAGATGGAGCTCGCCCGCGAGGGTCCGGAGCCAGTCCCCGGCGGTCGAGAGGACGATGTGGTCGACGGCGATCCGGCGGAGCTCCGTCGCGACCGAGGCGCGCTCCTCGGCTGCAGCGACGACGAAGCGCTCGCGCACTCGCCGCGACGACGTGTCGACCCGGACCTCCCGGCCGGTCTCGGCGTCGATGAGCGTCAGCTCGCCGACGTCGGTCAGCTCCGCTTCGCGCGGGTCGTCGATCTCGATCGCGAGGACGTGATGACGGGCAGCGAGGGCCGCCAGCGGACGCCGCCAGGTGCGTGGACCGCGGAAGTCGGACACGAGGACGACGAGCCCGCCGCGCGGGGCCGCCGCCGTCGCCAGCCGCAGCGCGGCCGCGGGCGACGTCGCGCCGACGCCCTCCTCGACCGCTTCGACGCGGCTCGCGAGCAAGAGGCCGAGGAGCCCCGGCCGACCCGCGGCAGGCGGCAAGCGCCGGTCG
>DASXTH010000237.1:0-3624 GCA_036505555.1 Candidatus Limnocylindrales bacterium
CGGAATCCTTCTCTCTGCCGCCACCACCGTCTCGTACCCGGTCTGGGGCACGATTTCCGATCGCCGCGGGCCGCTGGCGTCGCTGCGGGCGGGTGGCGTGCTCTCGGTTGGCGCGCTGGTCGGCTATGCCCTGGCCCCGAGCGTTGCCGTCCTTTGGGTCACGGCGATCGCCCTCGGGACCTCGAACGCGGCAATCGACGTCGGCATCGCCGCGATCGTCAGCCACCAGACGCCATTGTCCTCGAGGGCTGCGGCGCTGGCGGGGTGGAACGCGATCACCGGCGCCCGCGGGATCGTGGCCGCGTTCGCGATGAGCGTCCTGCTTGGCGCGAAGGTCGTCGACGTGAGGACGGCGCTGCTCCTGTCCGCGGCGATCTCTGCGATCGGGGTCTGGCTGTTCGTCGACGCGGGTCGCGCTCGGGTGGCACGCGCGGTCTCCGCAGCGCCGGTCGCCGCACCGACCGGGGCCGCCGCCGCCGGAGCGCGCCTCTCGCCCTAGGCGCTGATCGCCGGCCCCCACCAGACCGACGCCGCGATGATCACGTAGAGCCCAACGAGCGCGGCGCCTTCGAGCCAGGTCGATTGGCCGTCGACGACGATCAGGGCGCTGAGCAGCGCGGTCAGGATCAGCGCGCCGATCAGCAGCGGCGAGAGGACGAGCGTCAGCGCCGTCCCGCCGAGGACGACCGACAGGAGCACGAGGACCGGCGCCAGGGCGAGGGCCACCTGGAGGCTGCTGTTCAGGATCAGGCTGACGGCCAGGTCGACCTTGTTGCGCAGCGCCATCTGGATCCCGACGACGTTCTCGACCGCGTTCCCGGCGATCGCGACCACGACGAGCCCGGCGAACGCCTCGGACATGCCGAGCGAGCCCATCGCGGGCTTCAGCGACTCGACGAACCAGTCCGACACGAACGCCGCGGTGAGCGCCGCCAGTCCGACGACGGCGATCGTCAACGACAACGGCCACCTCGTCTCGTCCTCCTCCTCGCGCGCCGCGGCCGAGGCGCCGGGTCCGCCCCGGACCGAGAACGGGATCGAGACCACGAAGACGACGAGCAGGGCGACCGACACGATCACCGACAGATCGGTCTGGTGGCCGGCGTCCGGAGCGCCGGGCTCCGTGGCGAGGAATGGGATCGCGAGCCCGGCGACGGCCAGGAACAGCAGGACGGACATCATCCGGGTCTGCTCGGAGCCGAAGCTCTGCGTCCCGTGCTTGAGACCGCCCGCGATGAACGCGATCCCGAGGACGAGCAGTGAATTGGCCAGGATCGAGCCGACGAGGGCCGCCTGGACGACACTGACCAGTCCCGCCTGGAGCGCGAAGAACCCGATGAACAGCTCCGGCAGGTTGCCCAGAGCCGACTGGAGGACGCCCGTCGCGCCCGGCCCCAGCCGCCGCCCGAGCTGATCGGTGCCTTCGCCGACGGTCGCGGCGAGGCCGCCGAGGGCAACGGCCGTTGTGACGAAGACGACGACGCCTTCGCCGATCGCCGCGCGCAGCACCGCGCTGGCGACCGATGCGACGACCGCAACGGTGACGACAATCCAGGTCCGGCGGCTGAAGGGCAGGCGGTCGGCGAAGGGCATCGGCGGCTCCATCGGTCGGCTCGGCGATCGTCGAGCCCAGTGTGACCGAACGGCGTCGGGTCGAGCGCGTCGAGCGCTTGTCAACCCGATCAACGTGAGCGCGCCCCGCCCCGATACGATGCGGCGATGCGATTGACGGCATGGGAGGAGGAGCGGCTCTTCATCTTCTCGGCGGCGGAGCTGAGCCGCCGGCATCGCGACGCCGGGATCCTCCTGAACGCGCCCGAGGCGATCGCGCTCATCTGCGATGCCATGCTCGAGGCGGCTCGGGCGGGGCGGTCGTACGCGGAGGTCGAGGCGGCCGGCCGGGCTGCGGTGGCGCCGGACGAGGTCCTCGATGGCGTTCGGGAGCTCGTCGATGAAGTCCGGCTCGAAGTTCTGGTCGGCGACGGGACGCGGCTCGTGGTCCTCGTCGATCCGCTCGGCGGCGGGCGACTGATGGCCGCGGACGGACCGGGCGCTGTGATCGCGGGGTCCGGGCCGCCGGAGCTGCCGAAGCGGGAGCGCCTTCGGCTCGTCGTGCGGAGCGAGTCGCGCCGAACGATCCGCGTCTCGTCGCACGTGCCGTTCGATCGCGTCAACGGGCGCCTCGTCTTCGACCGCGCTGCGGCCGCCGGGTTCCACCTCGACCTGCCCGCGGGCTCGATCGAGACGTGGGCGCCCGGCGAGACGAAGGAGGTCGGGCTCGTCCGGTTCGGCGGCAGCGGCGGGGATCGATGAGTCGATCGCTGGACCCAGCGGAGCGTTTGGCGCGCTACGGTCCGACCGTCGGCGACCGCATCCGGCTGGCCGACACGGATCTCTGGATTCGGGTCGACGAGGATCGCCAGGCGCCTGGCGACGAGCCGATCTGGGGCTATGGCAAGACGCTCCGCCCGCGGATGACCCAGGCCGGGCGGGCGTCCGACTCCGAGCTGGATGTCGTGGTCGGCGGGGCGCTCGTCGTCGATCCCACGATCGGGATCGTCAAGGCGGACATCGGGATCAAGGAGGGGCGGATCGTCGGGGTCGGGCGGGCGGGCAATCCTGGGATCAGCGACGGGATCGAGCTCGAGATCGGCCCCCACACACAGCCGATCATGGCCTACGGGCTGATCGCGACGCCGGGCGCGGTCGACAGCCACGTCCACCTGATCAGCCCGCAGCTGATGCCGGCGGCGTTGTCCGGCGGCGTGACGACGCTGATCAGCGCCGGGTTCGAGGAGCCGCCCTGGGCGATGGAGCGGACGCTCGCCGCGCTGACGGACTGGCCACTGAACGTCGGGATCCAGGCGTGCGCCCGGTCGGAGGCGGCGGCCGGCTTCGAGGCCCTCCTGGACGCGGGTGCGGTCGGGTTCAAGATCCACGAGGACTACGGCGCGGATCCCGCCCTGATCGACGCCACGCTGCGGTTCGCCGATGCCGCAGGAGTGGCCGTGTCCCTCCACACCGACGGGCTGCACGAGCGCGCGGAGCTCGAGGACACCGTCGCCGCGATCGACGGCCGGACGGTCCATGCCTACCACGTCGAGGGAACGGGCGGCGGCCACGCGCCGGATCTGCTCGGACTCGTGCGGGAGCCGAACATCATCTGCTCGTCGACGACGCCGACGATCCCGTTCGGCGTGAACGCCGCGGCCGAGCATGTCACGATGATCGTGCTCAACCATGGCGGGTCGATGGCCGTGGCGGCCGATGTCGCCCTCGCGGCCGGCCGGATCCACCCCGCCACGATGGCGGCCGAGGGGCCGCTCCACGACCGCGGCGCGATCCAGATCATCAACTCGGACTCGCAGGGGATGGGCCGGATCATGGAGACGGTCCGCCGCGCGCTCCAGCTTGGTAGCGTGTTGACACGGTGGCGTGGTAGCACGCTGCTACGACGCGAGAGTGAGCATGGTCCGGACGACAACGAGCGTGTCCTGCGCTACCTCGCGAAGGTGACGATCGAGCCGGCGATCACCCACGGACTCGCGGAGCATGTCGGCTCGCTTCAGCCGGGGCGACTCGCCGACATCGTCCTGTGGAAGCCGGCCTGGTTCGGCGCGAAGC
>DASXTH010000238.1:0-12214 GCA_036505555.1 Candidatus Limnocylindrales bacterium
GAGGATGCGATGACACGCCCGGATGACCGCCGCTGACTCGCGCTCGACGAGGACCCGGAAGGCGTCCCGGTCGCCGCCAAGCACCGCGTCCACCGCGGCGCGGTCATCGACGATCTCGATTTCGTTGGCGGGAGCGACTGATCGTGACGTAGCGGCGCCCCCGGCTCAGCGATCGACCATGGACGGTCGGCGATACGTCCGTCCATGGTCCACGGTTCCGTGATCTGGCTGGAAGAGCCGATCGGCCCGCGTCAGTCGTGACCGCTGCCGTCGTGACCGCTGCCGTCGTGACCGCCGTCATCGTCGCCGGAGTCGTCACTGCCCGGCCCGCTGTTGACGCCGGGGCCGCTGTCGTCGGAGCCAGCGTCGCCACCATGGTCGTCCGCGGTCTCGTTCGGCTCGGCTGTCTCGGCGGGTTCGGCCGTCTCGGCGGGCTCGGGGGTCCCGGCGGCATCGTCGCCCTCGTCATCACCCTGCTCGTCGTCCAAGCCGGCGTCGCCGCCATGGTCGTCCGCGGTCTCCGTCGGCTCGGCGGTCTCCGTCGGCTCGGACGTCTCGACGGGCTCGGCGGTCGGCGCCGCCTGGTCGTTCGTGGTCAACGTGACATCGACCACGCGGCCGGGAGCGCCCGCGACCGCATTCGCGCCGAGCACGGCACCGGTGATGAGGAACAGGGCGACCGCCGACGTGGCGGTGGTCCGTGCGATTCGGCTCTTGAGGTTCATCTGGGTTCGATCTCCGACGTCTGGGCCGGCGTCATCGCCGACCATCTGACACCCTGAGACACCCAGCTCCGAAAAGGTTTCAGGCCCGCTACAGATCGCTCGGGCGATCGGTCAGGCGTTCGCCGGGGCCGGATCGCCCGCGTCGGGATCGGGCTCCTCGCCGCCCTCGGTCGGTCCGGCGGCGCCGGCGTCGACGGCCTCGAGATCGCCCTGGACGCCGCTCGCGCGGCCTTCGTCCTGCGGACCCGCATCACGCTCGATGACGACCCGCCCGAACCCGGCTGCCTCGAGGTCGGCGCCGAACGCATCGGCATCGCCAACGAGCACGATCGCCGCTTGATCGGTCCGGATGTGGCCGGCCGCCGCGAGGACGTGCTCGATCGTGACCGCCTCGATCGCGGGGCGATAGCGGGTGAGCTCGTCGTCCGGAAGGTCATGGATCGCGAGGCCGGCCAACGCACCCACGACCGGGCCCGGGGTCTCGAAGCGGAGCGGGAACACGCCGACGAGGAAGTCGCGCGCTGCGCGCAGCTCCACCGCGTCGACGGGCGCCGTCCGGATCCGGTCCAACTCCGCAAGCGTGTCGGCGATCGCGGGAACCGTGACCTCGGTATTGACCGCCGCCCGTGCGGCGAACGGCCCTGCGGCACGCCGCAGGTCGAAGCCCGCGCCCGCGCCATACGTGTAGCCCTTCTCCTCGCGCAGCTTCGTGTTCAGCCGGGAGTTGAACAGCCCCCCGAGGATCGCACCCATCACCGACAGCGCGTGGAAGTCCGGGATCCGCCGCGGCAACCCGACATGGCCGATCCGGATCTCGGTCTGGACCGATCCCGGCCGGTGGACCACGCGGACAAACCGCTGGCGGACCGCACTCTCGGCGACGATCGAGCCGGTCGGGCCTGCTCCGTACATCGCCCCCCAGCCACCAAGCAGCCGCTGGGCGATCGCAGGGACGTCGATCCCAGCCAGGTCGCCGCCGACGATGAGCGTCGCCCGCGCGGGATCGAGACCGCGCTGGTAGGCCGCCCGGAGCCGCGCCCCATCGAGCCGCTCGACCGTCGGCTTCAACCCGCCCGACGGTCGCCGATAGGGCGAGCCCCCGCTGTAGATCGTCGCGGCGAACACCTCGTCCGCCCGCCGCCGGGGATCGGCCTCGGCCTGGAGCAGATCGTTCAGCCGCTCGTCCCGCAGCCGCTCGACCTCCGCCTCGGGGAAGGTCGGATGGAGCGCGACCTCGGCGAGGAGCTCCAGGGCAGGCTCGAGACGAGATGCCGGGACGTCGACTCCGATCGACATCGCATCCCACCCGGCATCGGCGTGGACCGAGGCGCCGAGCCGCTCGGCCGCCTCGACGAGCGCGATCGCGTCGTAGCGGTCCGTGCCCTCCGTCAGGGCCCGCGCCGCCAGGACCGTGGCGCCACCCTCGCCGTCGGGCTCGTCCGCGGCGCCGTTGCGGAAGACCAGGCTGGCCGAGACGAGCGGGCGACCGGGCAGGTCGATGACCGCGAGCGACAGCCCGTTGTCGAGCTTCGAGCGGGCGATCGACGGGAAGTCATAGGGACGCGGCGTGCCCGGGGTCGGACGCTCGGCGACGATCCGGACCTCCGCCGGACCGGTCATGCCGCGACCTCTTCGTCGTCCGCGGCGGACTCATCGGCGGCGGCTTCTGTCGATTCGTCGCTCAATTCGACGGCACTCGCTGTATCCGCGGGCGGGAGCGCCGGCAGGTACGTCAGCACGACGCGGTTGTCCGGACGGAACACGTCCTTCGCCGCGTCGCGGATCTGCTCGGCGGTCACCGCCAGGTAGCGCGGGAGCATCCGGTTGATGAGATCCGGGTCGTCGAACAGCGTCGCGTACATCGACAGGCGATCGGCCCGCTCCTCGACGCGCGAGAGCCCGCCGAGCTCCTCGGTCTCGATCAGGGCCCGAGCCCGGGCCAGCTCGTCGTCGCTCACGAGCTCGCTCGTCAGACGCGCCAGCTCCTCGTGGAACGCCTCCTCCACTCGTTCGACCGGCACGCCCGGCCGGACCGTCGCCCAGCCGATGCAGATCGACGCGCCGCCGACGAAGCCGAGAGCCACCAGGGCAACGTCCTGCGCGATCCGCTCGTCGCGGACGAGCCGGCGATGGAGCCGCGAGCCCTTGCCGCCGCTGAGGACCTGGCTGGCGATGTCGAGTGCGTCGAGCCGCGGGTCGCCGAACGCCGGCGCCCGGAACCCGACGTAGACCCGTGGCAGCGGGACCTTGTCGTGGACGGTCTCGCGGATCTCGCGGCCGAGGATCGCCGGCACCGATAGGTCGCCGAGGGCCGGGATCGACGGGTTCGCCGGGATGCCGCCGAAATAGTGCTCGGTCCAGCGCCGGATGGCGTCGGGCTCGACGTCCCCGACGACGGTCAGCACCGCGTTGTTCGGGGCGTAGTAGGTCCGGAAGAACGAGCTCACGTCCTCGATCGAGGCTGCGTCGAGGTCAGCCATCGAGCCGATCGTCACGTGGTGGTAGGGATGCTCCGGCGGGAAGAGGTGGGCCTGGAGCTTCTCGTAGAACGAGCCGTACGGGCGGTTGTCGTACGACCAGCGCTTCTCGTTCTTCACGACCTCGCGCTGGTTGTCGAGGTTCTCCTGGTTCAGCGCATCGAGGAGCGTGCCCATCCGGTCGGCCTCCAGCCAGAGGGCAAGCTCGGCCTGATGCGACGGGAGCGTCTCGTAGTAGTTCGTCCGATCGAGCCAGGTGCTGCCGTTCATGGTCCCGCCGGCGCCCTGGACGAGGGACATGTGCTCGGCCTTGCCGACGTTCCGCGAGCCCTGGAACATCACGTGCTCGAAGAGATGGGCGAACCCGGTCTTGCCCTCGACCTCGTGCTTCGAGCCGACGTTGTACCAGAGGTTCACCGCGACCACGGGGGCCAATCGGTCGACGGCGATGATCAAGCGGAGCCCGTTGGCGAGGCGCTCGTCGGTGAACGACACGATCGGCTGGCTCGGCATCCGCGGGTGGGCTCCTGGGGCGGCTTGGGAGGGTTCGATTGTAGGGCGTCGGGACGACGGGCCTTCGCGCGACCCTTGACAATCGTGAAGCGGCGGCGTTAGATTTCCATCTAACACGCGTTAGGAGTCACGAACAGCGATGGCAGCACGACCGGCAACGAGGCGACCGATGGGGCGACCCACGGACGCGCCGCAGCGGGCAATCGTTCGTGATCTGACCCGCGGCAGCGCCTCCTACCGGATCGACTGGGACGTGCGGACCGCGTACGACTTCATCTTCTCGCTGTCGGGTGACGCCGGCTCGACGGACGACCTCCCGGCCCCCGACCGAGCCTGGCTGACGGACACCCGCAAATCGCTCCCGGCCGACATCCAGGACTCGATCAAGTCGCTCTTCGAGAGCGAGCTCGCGATCCACGCCGGCGTGCTCCTCGTCGACCAGCCGGACGTGCGGACCTCGGCCGACATGGTCGCCCTCGCGGCGGCGACACCGGCGAACGATCTGGTCGGGGCGCTCCTCGCCGACCACAGCCACGACGCCTCCCTCGAGGAGCTCGTCCGGCGAGCGGTCGAGGGCGATGAGGCGGCGTTCACGGAGCTGACCGAGAAGCTGCCCGACTGGAACAAGAAGGGTCGCCTGGAGCTCCTCCGCGACCCCGAGAAGACGCGTGACCGCATCCTCGGCGTGCTCACCGCGTGGCAGACGCCGTTCGCGGCGATCGAGAGCCGGATCGGATCGATCCTCGAGCGCGACTACGACGATCGCGCGAGCGACCGCGAGCGGCTCGCCCCCGCGGATCTCATCGAGACGACCACGGGCGGCGTGCGCTACCTGCCCGAGCCCGGGATCACCCGGGTGATCCTCGGCCCCTCGTACTTCTCGCGGCCGTACAACTTCCTGATGTCCGCGCGTGAGTGGCGGTTCTTCGGCTACCCCGTCGCCGACAGCGCCCTCGGCCCGTCGGACGCGCTGACCCCTCCCCTCGCCCTCGTCCGACTCCATCGCGCGCTCGGCGACGAGACCCGGTTGCGGATCCTCAAGCTCCTGGCGTCGCGCGACCTCTACTTGACCGAGATCGCCCAGCAGCTCGATCTCTCGAAGCCCACGATCAAGCACCACATGATCCAGCTCCGCTCGGCGGGGCTCGTGACGATCACCGACTCGGGATCCGTCATGTACTACACGCTCCGGCGCAACCGCCTCGACGACGCGTCGGCCGAGATCAAGCAGTTCCTCGTGAGCTGACCCAGCGCCGTTCCGGGCCGAGGGCCGCGGCTGGACCGCGGCCCATCGTTTGGCCCACGAGTTAGATGATCATCGAACACTTGACAGATGGAAACAGAGAGGAAACGGAGAGCAGCGAGGATGCCCGACATGAATGACCTGCAATGGACCCTCGTGGCCGACCGGATCTCCGACCTCGGTCGGGAGCGGGACGCCATCCGCGCCGAAACGGCGCGGGACCATCCCACCAGCGACTCCGAAGCGGGCGAGGCCGGGATGCCCGCCCACGATGAGACCCGCCGCGTCCGCTTCGGACACTGGCTGATGACACTCGGCGCGCGGATCGCCGGACCGCGCCGGATCGACGACGAGCCGGTCCGGATGTCGTCACGAGCCGCGGCGCCCGACCCGTGTGGGGACGGCGATCGGCTGGCGCCGGCCGCCTGACCCAGCCGCCCGGCGCCGACGGCGCCCCGGCGTTCTCGCAACTCTCCCCGACGGCGGTCGGGACGGCTCTCCCGCTCGTCCCGACCGCCGTTCCATGCTCAGCGCAGCGTGGCGAGACCCCCTTACACTCGCGGCCATGCTCAACCGACGTCTCGGTCTCTTGTTCATGGCCGGGCTCCTCGCCGTGTTCGCCGGCCTCGGTCGATCCGTCGCGCTCGCTCATGCAGAGCTCGATTCCGTCACCCCGGCGGACAAGTCGACGGTCCTTGGCACCCCGGCCGAGATCGTCATGACGTTCACCGAAAAGCTGGACCCGAACAAGAGCTCGATCAAGCTCGTTGATCCGGCCGGAACGGTCGTCGTGCAGGGGAGCACCGTCGACGCGGGGACACCGCCGACGATGCGGCTCGCCCTGCCAACGGTGTTCGCACCGGGCACCTACACGATCCGCTGGATCAGCGTCTCAGCCGAGGACGGCGACCTCGACCAGGGCACCACGACCTTCACGATCGCCGCGGCAGTGTCTGCCGAGCCGAGCGCGGCGCCGTCGGCCGGCCCGTCGGCCGCGGCCAGCGGCCAACCGATCTCGGTCGCGCCCTCCCCTGCCGCATCGGCTTCGCCCACGACTCCGGCCGCCTCGACCGGCGACACGGTCGTCCCGATCGTCGTCGCACTGATTCTGCTGGCTGCCCTCGCCGCGTGGCTGCTGCGCGGCCGCGGCCGAACTGCTCGTTGAGATGCGGCCCGGACCTCGCGCGCGAGCGGCGTTCGTCGCCGCTCCGATCGTCGCCGCCATTGCCCTCGCGGGGCCGGCAACCGCTCTCGCCCACACGCTGTCCAACACGTACCAGAGCCGGCTGCCGCTCGTGGTCTATCTCGCCGGCGCCGCGATCGCCGTCGGGCTGTCGTTCGCGTTCCTCCTGATCGCGGACGTCCGCGCGGAGCCGCCCGTCACCGCGACGGGGCGCGTGCCGCCTGCCGCGTTCCGATTCCTGCTGGGGGCCGTGGGGCTTCTCGGCTGGATGTGGATCGTCGCCCAGGGCATTGCCGGCGGAGGTGGCGCAGGCGACGTCAGCACGCTGTTCCTCTGGGTCTACGGCTGGGTCGGGATCGCGATGCTGTCGGCGTTCGTCGGACCCGTCTGGCACTGGCTCGACCCGTTCACGACCCTCCACGACATCGGCGCCTGGGTCGTCCGCCGCGTCGGGGTCCCGGGCTGGGCGATCGCCGAGTACCCGCGCGCCCTCGGCCGCTGGCCTGCCGTCGTGGGGCTTCTGTTCTTCGTCTGGCTCGAGCTCGTCGGGAACGGCGCCGGGCCGCGCTCGCTGTTCATCGTGCTCGTCGGCTACACCGCGTTCACGCTCGCGATGATGGCCCAGTTCGGGCGCAACACGTGGCGCGCGAACGGCGAAACGTTCAGCATCTGGTTCGGGCTGCTCGGGCGGCTGGCGCCGCTCGCGATCGTCGGCGACCCGGCTGCCGGACGCGTGGCCCGGCGGCCGTTCGCGAGCGGTCTCCTCCTTCCCGGCTGGCGTCTCGAGGACCTCGTCCTCGTCCCGATCGGCGTCGCCTCGATCCTGTTCGACGGGCTGTCCCAGACGCAACCGTGGTTCGAAATCTTCGGGGCGCCCGGCGCGCAGGTGAAGACGCTCCAACTGGCCGGGTTCATCGGGCTGATCGTCGTTGCGGCAATCGTCGTATCACGCCTTGTGGGTGTTTCCGCGACCGCCGCCGGCTTGCTCCCGATCGCCGCGGGCTACCTCGTCGCGCACTACTTCACGTATCTGCTGATCGACGGACAGCGGATCGTCGTCGCGCTCGCCGATCCGCTCCAGCAGGGCTGGGACATCGGCGATCTCGGGTGGGCGTTCTACGAACCGAGCTCGTCGTTCCTGCCGCCCGGCTTCGTCTGGACGATCCAGCTGGCGGCGGTCGTCGGCGGGCACATGCTCGGCGCCTGGGCGGGGCACGTCGTCTCGGCGCGGGAGTCCGGGGCGGAGCGGGGCGCGGGTACCCATCGCCGGCGCGAGGTGCCGCTCGCGGTGATCATGGTCTGCCTGACCACGCTGACGCTGTGGTCGCTCGGGCAGGCGCTGGTGGTGGAGCAACCGGCCGCAGCGTCGGACGCTCAGATCGCGCTCGATTCCCGCCCGGCGGGACGATCTGACGAGCTGACGCGGCCCAGCGGCTGAATCGGCACGGGATTCTCACCGGGCGGGCGGGATCGACGGGAATCCCGCCAATCTGGCGCGAAACGCGCCGACACCGGCGCGTTTCCGCACGTTAGTCCCGTGGGGCGGGAATCGGACGTCCGACGAGGCGGGGCAGCTGGGCCATATCGTCGAACACCGTCGTCGCCTCGCCGGCGAGGGCGGCCGCCGGCGTGACCCCGCCCCCGTACGCGAACGCCCACATCCCGGCGGCGCGGGCCGCCGCCACACCATGGCCTGAGTCCTCGACCACGGCGGTCCGATCCGGCGCGACCCCCATCGACGTCGCGGCATGGAGGAACAGGTCCGGCGCCGGCTTGCCGTGCGCGACGTCCTCGCCGCTGAAGATCCGCTCGCCGAACCGCTCGCCGAACCGCTCGCGGAGCCCGGTCAGCGCAAGATTGCGACGGATCTTCTCGTGGCCGCCGCTCGAGGCGACGCACGTGGCATAGCCCGCGGCCTGGATCGCATCGATGGCCGCCGCGACGCCGGCGACCGGCCGCAGCTCCTCGGCAAACAGCCGGACGTACCGCTCGCCGAACGCCTCCCACTCCGCGCCGATGTCGCGCCCGAGATGCGCCTCGATCTCGGCGCGCATCGCGGCGTCGGTCCGGCCGACGAACCGCTCGACGATCTCCGACTCCGACAACGGCCAGCCGAGCTGGGCGAGCAGCTCGGCGTCCAGACGGATCGACAGGCGCTCGCTGTCGACGAGCACGCCGTCGCAGTCGAAGATCACGAGGTCGAACCGACCCGGGCTCGGCTCCGTCACGCCGGAACAGGGACCTCGCTCGGCGCGGCCCGCGGCCGACCCGGGTTCGGGACCCACTCCCCGATGGAGCGGACCTCGCCGAGCCGCCCAGCGATCGATGGATCGAGCGCCTCGGCAGCGGCGACCGCCGTCTCGATCGCGGTGAGGCAGAGGATGCCCTCGGCGGTCGCCGCCAGGCGGATCTCCGCGGCATCGCGGACCGGACCCGAGCGCGGCGTCGGGGTGTTCACGACGAGCCGGACCTCGCCCGATGCGATCAGGTCGAGGATTGCGGCCTCACCGCGCGCGGCGTCCGGCGCGGCCCCCAGCTTCGCCACCGGCCGCGCGGTCAGCCCGGCCGCCTCGATGACCTCCCGCGTCCCAGACGTCGCCGCCAGCCGATACCCGGCCGCTGCGAGGGCTGTCGCAAGCCGCGGCAGCTCGGCCTTGTCGCGTTCCGCGATCGAGAGCAACGCCAGCGGCGCGTCATCCGGCCCCAGCCGGCGCGGTGGGACGAGCGACGCGCCGGTCAGCGCCTTCGCCAGCGCGACCCGCGGATCGTCGCTGATCCCGATCACCTCGCCCGTCGACTGCATCCCCGGACCCACCGATGGGTCGACCCCGCGCAGCTTGGCGGTCGAGAACGCTGGCGCCTTGACCGCGACGAACGGTGGCGGCGGCAGGAGTCCCCCGGGCCACCCCAGATCCGCGAGCCGCTCGCCGAGCGAGATCCGGACGGCCAGCCCGACCATCGGGACGCCGGTGACCTTCGACATGAACGGCACCGTCCTCGACGCCCGCGGGTTCACCTCGATCAGGTAGACGCCGTCCTCGCGGACGATGAACTGGGCGTTGCACAGCCCGCGAACGCCCAGGGCGAGCACGATCCGCTCCATCGTCGCGACGATCAGGTCCTGGTCGCCCGGGCCGACCGTCTGCGGCGGAAACATCCCGACCGAGTCGCCGCTGTGGACACCGGCCCGCTCGACGTGCTCGAGCAACCCAGGGATCAGCACGAGCTCCCCGTCACTGACCGCGTCGACGTCGACCTCGATCCCCTCGAGGTAGCGGTCGATCCGGACTGGCCGATCGGGGTCGACGATGGTCGCCGCCGCGAGCTGCCGAACGAGGTCCTCGGGCGAGTAGCAGAAGTCGATCGCGAGCCCGCCGAGGACGAAGCTCGGACGGACGATCACCGGGTAGCCGATCCGCTCGGCGAGCGCCAGCGCCTCCTCGATGCTGTGGGCCATCCCGCCCTCGGGCTGGGGGATGCCGAGCCGGTCGAGAAGCGCCGAGAAGCGCGTTCGATCCTCGGCCTGGTCGATCGTCTCGAGGTCGGATCCAAGGAGCGGGACGCCTGTGGCCGCGAGGGGCGCCGCCAGGTTCAGCGGCGTCTGGCCGCCGTACGCGACGACGGCGGGGAGCATCGCCTCCCCATCCCCGGTCTCCGCCTCGATCACGCTCCGAACGCTCTCGGCGTCGAGCGGCTCGAAGTACAGCCGGGAGCTGGCGTCGAAGTCGGTCGAGACGGTCTCGGGGTTCGAATTGATCATCACCGCCTGCCAGCCAGCCTGGCGGAGTGTGTCGGCGGCCTGGACGGCGCAGTAGTCGAATTCGATCCCCTGCCCGATCCGGACCGGGCCGCTGCCGATCACGAGCGCGGCCGGGCGCTGGACGCGGGCGGCCTCCGGCTCCGAGCCCGCGGCCGCATACGTTGCATAGAAATACGGGGTCTCGGCCGCGAACTCGGCGGCGCAGGTGTCGACCATCGCGTAGCCCGGTCGCAGGCCCAGGACCGTCCGCGCGTCGCGGATCGCCTCTTCCGGGATCCCCGCCATCGTCGCCAGCTCGCGGTCGCCGAAGCCCGCCCGCTTGACCGTGGCGAGCAGGGTCGCGGCCGCCTCGTCGGCAGGGTCGGCGAGCCGCGCCTTGAACGCGCGCACCTCCCGCTCCAGCCGGACGCTCCGGCCCATCTCCGCGAGGAACCACGGCGCGATCCCGGTCGCCTCCTGGATCGTGTCCTCCGGGACGCCGCGGCGGAGGAGCGCGAGGAGCCGCCAAAGGCGCGAGTCCGATGGGGCGACGAACCGGCGGAGGACGATCGGTGCGGCCATTCGCTGGGCGTGTCGGGTGGACTCGCACGTCTGGCCCGTCTCGTCGATCCAGGTGATCGGCTCGTCGTCGTCGGGGTCGCCCCCGTAGACACCCGCGAGGTAGTCGATCGCCGGCGTCCAGCTCGGGTCCTCGGCCAGCGGCCCCGCGCCCGCCTGCTCGAGCCCCCGGAGGGCCTTGTTCAGCGCCGATCCGAACGTCCGGTCGATGGCCATCACCTCGCCGGTCGCCTTCATCTGGCTGCCGAGCGTCCGGTCCGCGCCGGGGAACTTGTCGAACGGGAAGCGCGGCAGCTTGACGACGACGTAGTCGAGCGCCGGCTCGAACGCGGCGACCGTCGTGCCGGTCACGACGTTCGGGATCTCGGCCAGCGTCCGCCCGATCGCGATCTGGGCGGCCACCCGGGCGATCGGGTAGCCGGTCGCCTTGCTCGCGAGGGCCGAGCTCCGGCTCACTCGCGGGTTGACCTCGATGACCGCGTAGTCGGTCGAGTCGGGGCTCAGCGCGAACTGGACGTTGCAGCCGCCTTCGACCCCGAGGGCCCGGATGATCGCGAGGGCGGCGCTCCGCAGCCGCTGATGGACCGGGTCCGGCAGCGTCTGGACCGGCGCGACGACGATCGAGTCGCCCGTGTGCACGCCGAGGGGATCGACGTTCTCCATCGAGCACACGGCGATGCAGGTGTCCTCGGCGTCGCGCATGACCTCGTACTCGATCTCCTGCCAGCCGACGAGGCACTGCTCGACCATCGCCTGGCCGATCGGGCTGGCGCGGAGGCCGGCCCGGATCCTCTCGCGGTAGGTCTCCTCGGTCTCGACGATGCCGCCGCCGGTGCCGCCGAGCGTGAACGCGGGGCGGACGATCGCCGGAAGGCCGATTTCGGTCAGGGCCCGGTCGGCGCTGCTGGCGCGCGCCTCGGCGGTCGCGCCTTCGACGATCGCACTCGCCGCGTACGGCTGGCCGATCCGATCGAGCAGGTCGCGGAAGGCTTGACGATCCTCGGCCATCCGGATCGCCTCGAGCGGCGTCCCGAGGAGCTTGATGGGGTGGCGCTCGAAGACGCCGGCCTCGGCGAGTGCGGCAGTCAGGTTCAGCGCGGTCTGGCCACCGAGCCCTGCGAGCAGCCCCTCCGGCTGCTCCCTGGCGATCACGGCCTCGACGGCCTCGACCGTGAGCGGTTCGAGGTAGATCGCGTCGGCGACCTGCGGGTCGGTCATGATCGTCGCCGGGTTGCTGTTGATCAGGATCGTCCGGACGCCCTCGGCGCGGAGGGCCCGGCAGGCCTGGGTCCCGGCGTAGTCGAACTCGGCCGCCTGGCCGATCACGACCGGGCCGGACCCGAGGATGAGGACCGACGCAGGCTTGAGCTTCGTCACGTCGCTCACCGGCCGCCAGACCGCGATCGGGCGATCACGGCTCCGGCCATGGACGGCCCCGTTGTCGGAGGCCGGACAATGCCCCGGGAGGTTGAGCATGCCGGCCATCGTCTACATCGATCGTTCCGTCATCCGCAGTCCCGACATCGCCGGTCTCCGCGAGGAGGTTCTCGGTCTCACGGAGTTCGTCCGGCAGCAACAGCCGCAGCTCCTGTTCTACGGATTCGAGATCGACGAACCGACCGCGACCATGCGCGTCATCGCCGTGCATCCGGACGCGGCCTCGCTGGAGCTCCACCTTGCGATCGGAGGACCCGAGTTCCGGAAGGTCGGGACGTTCATCGATCTCCAGGAAATCTCGGTCTTCGGAACGCAAAC
>DASXTH010000239.1:0-3871 GCA_036505555.1 Candidatus Limnocylindrales bacterium
GCAGATCCAGGATGCGCAGCGCAAGGCCGCGGACGCTGACACGGAGCCCGCGCCACGGCGCCGCCGGCGCCCGGGCCCCGGCGCGGCCCCGAAGGGGTGATCGGCCACCGGCGTTTCCGGGCTGCGATGGGTCCCAGGGGAGGAATCGACACCCGCGGCGGTCAGCCGCGGAAGCGGCGGATCGCCTCGAGGACGACGCCGAACGTCGCTCCGGTCGCGGTCGGGATCGCGACCTGGAGGTGGCCGACACCTTCGCCGTGCCACGCCTCGAACGCGCGAGCGATCGCATCGGCATCGAGGTCGGACGCGTCCGCGGCGGTGGAGCCCTCGCCGACGTCGACGCCGACGGTCACTTCCAGGGTCGCCGGATCGCGACCCACCTGCTCGCACGCGGCCAGGATGTCGCGACGTCGGCCGCGGTAACGATCGTCAGGAAGCCCGAACCAGGCCGTCTGCCACGCATCCGCAAGCTCGGCCGTCAGGCGCATCATCCGCTCGCCCTTGGCTGCGACGTGGATCGGGAGGTCGGGCCGGGGCGGCGCGGGAAGGATCGCCGCGTCGCGGACGTCCTGCCAGGTTCCACCCGAGGTCACGCGCTCGCCGCGGAGGAGCGGCACGATGATCCGGAGCGCCTCCTCGAACCGTCCGACGCGATGATCGAACGGGTACCCGAAGGCCTCGAACTCCGGCTCGTGCCAGCCACACCCGAGCCCGAGGACGAGCCGACCGCCCGCCACCTCGTCGGCGGTCGCCGCCATCTTCGCGAGGAGGCCGGCCGGCCGGAACGACGTTGCCAGGACGAGCGTCCCGAGCTCGACGCGCGTCGTGATGGCGGCGAGCGCGCTCAGGAGGGTCCACGGCTCGAAGTAGCCCGTCTCGGACCCGATCGGCGCGTCGTCCGCGCGGTAGAAGAAGTGGTCGCTGAGCCAGACGCTGTCCGCGCCGCCGTCCTCCGCCTGTCGAGCGAGCGCCGCGATCTCGGCCCAGCTGCCCCCGTCGCCGTCCGTCGCGGACTGCGGCAGCATCAACCCGATCTTCATCCGCGCAGTCTACGGTCGGCGCCGTGGTCGATCAGTGCCGCAGACGCCTGGGCTCCAGCAGGATCGGACGACCGTCGCCGTCGACGAGCCGCCAGCGCACGCCGAGATCCTCGTCGCGGCCGTCGGCCAGCACGTCCGCGACATCGCCCGGCGATGCGTCGTCGCCGAGAGCCGCCAGCCGCCGACCGATCGCGTGGGCGGCCAGGGACGGCACGTCGCCCACGAGGTCGCGTCGGACGAGACCTTCGGAGTCCTCGGCGCCGCGCTCGTCGAGCTTGGCGATCAGGCGTCGCGCTCGGCCACGCTCGGCGGGCGCGAGGTCGCGCATCCAGCCCGGCTCGGCCGAGGGCTCGTCCGCGGTTGGCTTCGCCTTCGTTGCCTTCGCGTGCGTGGGATGCGGTGACGCGCGCGGCGACGGCTCGTCGACGATCGCGGGACTGCCGGTGGCCTTGGCGGGCCCGCCGTCGCTCTTCTTCGTCGGCTTCGCGGCCGGAACGGTCTGCCGCCGCTCGACCCGCCCCGCGAGCGGGGAGGTCGCCGGTTCGGTGGACCGCGCACCCGAGATCGCGTCCTTCGCGCTCGTCAGGGTCGGGAATGGGCCACGAACGAGCGGCATGCCGAAGTCGTCGGTCTGCTCGGCGTCGACGACGACCCACGTCCCCGACTGCGGCTCGATCGTGAACCGCTCGTCGCGGGTCTGCCAGCGCCCACCACCGAGCCGCTTGAGGGGAGCGTCGTCCGGGTCGACGGGCTCCTTCTTCGAGGCCATGTGGAGACGATAACGATCGGCGCGCTCAGGCGTCGAACGCGCGGAACGTCCCGTCGGCGTCACGTGGAGCGGCAACAACCCCATCGATCGCGGCGCGGTCGATCGGCCCGAAGACATGCGGGTAGATCCGACCCGGATCCTCGACGCGCCACGGGCTCGTCACCCGATCCAGCTCGATCGTCAGGACGACGTACGCCCGCGGATCGTCACGGTAGTGGCGATTGGCCGTGGCGACCATGTTCGCCGCGCCGTCCGTGCAGTGGATGAAGCCTTCGGTCACAAGCGACGGCGCGCCGAGTGGCGCGGCGGGATCGGACGCCTCCCACCACTCGCGGGGCGTGAGGTGGAACGTCCGGGGCACCCGCCTCAACCTTCGGGCGCGTAGGGCCGATCGGGCGAGACCCAGCCACGGTCGAGCGCGACCTGGATGACTGTCGGGCGGTCATTCGCGAGGGCCTGGCGGAGGGCCTGCTCGAACGCCGCGTCGGTCTCCACCCGGATCCCGCGTGCACCGCAGGCGCGCGCGATCGCCGCGAAGTCGATCGGCCCCAGATCGGTCGCGATCACGGCCTCCGCTCCCCTGGCCCGCCGGTCCTGGTGCATCCGGATCGCCCCGTAGCGCTCGTTGTCGAAGACGATCGCGATCACCCTGGCCTTCTCGCGAACCGCCGTTTCGAGCTCGGCCATCGTCATCGCGAAGCCGCCGTCGCCGGCGAAGGCGATGACGACACGGTCGCGGTGGACCAGACCCGCGGCGATCGCCGCCGGCAGGGCGTAGCCCATCGCGCCCGATGTGGGGCCCAGGAAGGTCCCGGGACGGCGGAACCGGAAATGGCGCGCGACCCAGAGCCCGAAGTTGCCCGCGTCCGTGGCGACGATCGCGTCGTCGGGGACCAACCGGCGGACGATCGCGACCGCGTGGGCGGGGTGGACGCCGGGACCGGACCATGGGGTCGAATCGGGCTCGGTTGCCGCTTCCCAGGCCGCGCGATCGTCCGCGTTTCGTGCCGCTCGGGCGTCGGCGGACGCCGCATCGAGGACCGACTCGTGGAGGCGGACGACGGCGGCCCGGAGGAACGCCCGCGCATCGGCGCGGATCGTCCGAACCGGCAGCGGGATACCGGGCCGATCGTCGAGCGGCTCGACATCGACGTGCATCCAGCGCTGACCCTCGGCCGGGATGGCGTACCCGAACGACGTGATCTCCGACAACCGGCAGCCGACGACGAGGAGGGCATCGGCGGCCGCGAGGCGGTCGCGGACGGCCGGCGGGCTGCCGTAGCCGGCCATCCCGAGATAGAGGGGATGATCGTTCGAGATCACATCGCCGCGTCGCCAGCCGGCAACGATCGGGACGCGGAGCAATTCCGCGAGGCGAACGAGATCCGTCGACGTGCGCGCGCGAAGGACGCCGCCGCCGGCGAGGATCACCGGGCGCTCGGCGGTCGCCAGGAACTGGAGCACCGCCCGGACCTCGGCGGGCTCGGGGCGGGCTGGAGCGGGCCGCGACGTATCGAGCGCCGTCCCGGCGGGCAGCTCCTCGTCGAGGAGGTCTTCCGGAACGGCGAGGAAGGCGGGCCCGGGCCGGCCGACCAGGGCCGCGCGAACCGCGTCCCCGACGAGCTGCGGGACGTCCGCGGGGTCCCTGAGCTCCACGGCGTGCGCGGCGAGCCCACCGATCGTCGCGGCCTGCTCGATCTCCTGGAATGCCTCGCGGCCGCGGAACGCCCGCTCGACCTGGCCGACGAGGGCGAACATCGGCGACGAGTCCTGGCGCGCCGTGTGAATGCCGATCGCGAGGTTGGCGGCACCGACGCCGCGCGTGCCGATCGCGGCGGCGGGCCGGCCGGTGAGCTGGCCGTGGGCCTCGGCCATGAACGCGGCTGCGCCCTCGTGGCGGGTCGCGACGACGCGGATCCCGGCGTCCTGGAGCCCCTCGAGGAGCCCGAGGAAGCTCTCGCCCGGAACCGTGAAAGCGTAGCGGACTCCGGCGGCCCGAAGGGCATCGGCGATGAACCGCCCGACGGTCCGCGCTACCGCGGGCTCGCTCGGAGGTGCCCCG
>DASXTH010000240.1:0-2241 GCA_036505555.1 Candidatus Limnocylindrales bacterium
GGCCACTCCCCGATGTCGCGTCGATCGAGGCCCTGGCTCAGGGCAGCGCCGCGTGACGGAGACCGGCCCGGCGGCCGTCGAGCCCGTTGCCTTCGACCCGCTCGCCATCGGCACCGCGATCCAGCGCCGGATCGGGGTCAAGACATCCCGCGACGAGCCACTCGCCCGGTTCACCACGATGCGCGTCGGCGGCCCGGCCGATCTCTTCGCGACCGTCCACAACGTCCACGAGCTGCGGGCGATCGTCCGCTTCGCGCGCGCTCGCGCGATCCCGTTGACGCTGCTGGGGCGGGGGAGCGACGTCGTCATCGCCGACGCCGGTGTCCGCGGGCTCGTCGTCCAGAACCGGGCGGAGGAGGCCCGCGTCGAGGGCGACCGCTACATCGCCGATTCGGGGGTCCCGATGGCTCGCGCCGCCACCGAGACGCAGAAAGCGGGCCTGACCGGCCTCGAGTTCGGGCTCGCGATCCCGGGCACGGTCGGCGGTGCGGTCTGGGCGAATGCCGGCGCGCACGACGGGGACGTCGCCGGGATCCTCGAAAGCGCCGACGTCCTCCTCGCCGACGGGACGGAGGCGCGCCTGACCCCCGACGACCTCGAGCTCCGCTACCGCGACAGCCGCCTGAAGCACCGCCCCGAAGAGGTCGTCCTTTCGGCGACATTCCGGCTCGCGCCGGCCGATCCGGCCACGATCACGGCCCGCCTCGACGACATCAAACGTTGGCGCCGCGAGCACCAGCCACTCGGGATCCCGTCGGCTGGCTCGACGTTCCGCAACCCGCCCGGCGACTCGGCCGGCCGGCTGATCGACGCGATCGGGTGGAAGGGCCGGACGCGCGGCGGCGCGACGATCTCGGAGAAGCACGCCAACTTCATCGTCAACGACCGGAAGGGCACGGCCGCCGACGTCCGCGGGCTCGTGGACGAGGTCGCCGCGGCAGTCGCCGCCGAGACCGGCGTCGTCCTCGAGCCGGAGGTCGTGTTCCTGGGCGCCTGGGGCGAGCAGGCATGAGCGGCGGTGGGCACCCGCCGATCGTCGTCCTCCTCGGCGGCCCGTCGGCCGAGCACGACGTGTCGATCGTGTCGGGGACCGCGATCGCCGAGGCGTTGATCGGAACCGGCGACGACGTCCGCCAGGTCCTGATCGATCTCGACGGCGGCTGGTGGTGGCTGCCCGCCGACCACCGGCGCGACGGTCGCCCCGCGTCCGCCTACGACGACCCGCCATCGCTCGCTGCCGAGGGCCCCGTCAGCCCCGGCGCGGCGCTGGACCGGCTCGCCGCGGCCGAACCGCCGCCCCTCGTGTTCATCGCTCTCCACGGCCCGTTCGGCGAGGACGGCACGGTCCAGGCGATGCTCGAGTCGGCGGGCCTCGCCTACACCGGCTCCGGCGTGACCGCGTCCGCGCTCGGGATGGACAAGGCCGTCTTCAAGCGTCTCGTCCGCGGGATCGGCCTACCGGTCGTCGACTGGATCGAGATCCGCCAGGCCCGTTGGCTGGCCGATCCCGGGGCGGTCCTCGCGGAGCTCGCCGCCTTCGCGGCCGGCACCGGCGACGAGCGGCTGATGATCAAGCCGTCCGGCCTCGGTTCGTCGGTCGGGATCACGCTCGCCCATGGGGCGGCGGAGTACCCCGCGGCACTCGAGCTCGCATTCCGCCACGACGCCGTCGTCCTCGCCGAGGCCTATCTCGCGAGTGCCCGTGACCTCGAGGTCAGCGTCATCGGCAACGATCACGCCCGGCTTGAGCTCTACGGCCCCGGCGAGATCCTGGCCGGCCACGAGTTCTACGACTATGCCGCGAAATACACGCCGGGCCTCTCGGAGACATCGACACGCGCGGAGGTCCCCGGGCCGATGCGGGCAACGATCCTGAAGATCGCCCGCGACGCCTACCGCGCGATCGGCGCGGAGGGCTTCGCCCGGATCGACTTCCTCGTTGCCGGCGAACGGATCTACCTCTCCGAGATCAACACGATCCCGGGCTTCACCCCGATCAGCCTCTTCCCGACGATGCCGGCCGAAGGCGATTACACGTTCGCCGACGTCTGCCGGAAGGTGGTCGATCTGGCCCTCGCGCGACATGCGGCGCGGGCGGCCCGTCGGCTGACCTCGGCCGATCTGCCGCGTTGAACCCACGGGTCCGATGACGAGGGGCACGCCGAGCCGCTATCGGACGGCGGCCGGGACCGCGCGCCGCCGGCCCCGGGTGCGCCGCGCGTCGGCCGGCCTCTCGCCGAC
>DASXTH010000241.1:0-6204 GCA_036505555.1 Candidatus Limnocylindrales bacterium
ACGAACAGCGCGTCGCCGGGGTCGCCCTGGTGGAAGATCGTCTCGCCGCGGCGGAACCGGCGGATCCGGAGGACCCGGACGAGGGCGTCGATCGCGGACTCGTCGGCAGCCCCGAACAGCCCGCTGGCGCGCAATGCCTCCCGCGCCATCGCGTCGTCCGCAGCCGCCATCCGATCCTCCTGAGGCCCGCCCGCGCCGGCGGCTCGCATGCATCGTACGCGGTGCGAGGCGGCGATCGCGACACGTCGTCGTATCCTCCCGCCATGGAGACGGTGGCCTGCCCTTCCTGCGGCGAGGAGAACCCGGCCAAATTCCGGCTGTGCGGGTTCTGTGGGACGTCGCTCGTGCCCGTCCCGGAGACGATCATCTGTTCCGGCTGCGGCGAGGAGAACCCCTCGAAATTCCGTCTCTGCGGGTTCTGCGGGACGCCTCTTGCCGCCGGGTCAGCGGCCGGTGCACCGATCGGCCAGGCGACCGCCCCGCCTGTCCAGGCGCCACCCGCCGCACCACCGGCCGGCGGCGTATCGCTCGCGGGCACCGCCGCCGGCGACGCGAGTCCGTTCGGGAGCCTCCTCGCCCCGGCCCCGGCCCGGCCGGCGGCGACGACGACGCTCCTGCCCGCCCAGGAGGTCCGCAAGTTCGTCACGCTGGTGTTCACGGACCTGAAGGACTCAACGGCGCTGACCGCCTCGATCGACGCCGAGGCGATGAACGAGATCAAGGCCCGCTACTTCAGCTCGATGGCCGCCGAGATCGAGCGCCACGGCGGCAAGGTCGAGAAGAACATCGGCGACGCGATCATGGCGGTCTTCGGTCGCGTGCGTGCCCGCGAAGACGACGCGCTGCGGGCCGTTCTGGCCGCGTCCGGGATGGTCTCGAAGCTCCATGAGCTCAACGAGGAGTTCGCGCGTCTCTATGGCGTGCAGCTGACCGTTCGGACCGGGGTGAACACCGGCGAGGTGGTCGCCAATACCGACGAGAACGCGACGATGAACCTCGCGACGGGCGATGCCGTGAACGTGGCCGCACGGCTCGAACAGAACGCTCCCGCGAACGAGGTCCTCATGGGCGAGGTCACCTACGAGCTGGTCCGCGATTACGTCCAGGTCGAGCGGCTCGAGCTGATGCTGAAGGGCAAGACGGAGCCCGTGCCCGCCTACCGGCTCATGGACGTCCGGGCCCAGCCAATCGCGAAGCCGAGCGCGGTCGCGGCCCCGTTCGTTGGCCGCGAGGCGGAGATGGACCTCCTCCGCGGAGCCTTCGCGGAGGTCGGCGCGACCCGCTCCGCGCGGCTCGTCACCGTGATCGGGGACGCCGGCGTCGGCAAGACCCGGCTGATCTCGGACTTCATCGGGCGGGTGCAGGGCGAGGCTTCGGTCCTCCGCGGCCGATGCCTCGCCTACGGCGACGGGATCACGTTCTGGCCGCTCGTGGAGATCGTGCGGTCCGCGGCGAAGATCGGCGAGGACGATTCGCAAGAGACGGCCCGTGGCCGGATCGCGGCCCTGCTGCCCGCCGACGACCCGGATCGCGCCGCGGTCGTCGACCGCGTCGCGTCGGCCGTGGGCCTGTCGTCCGTCTCGCACCCGGTGGCCGAGCTGTTCTGGGGCGTCCGCAAGCTGCTCGAGGCGCAGGCCGCGGAGCGTCCACTCGTCATGCTCATCGACGACATCCACTCCGCCGAGGCGACGTTCCTGGACCTCCTGGAGCACCTCGTCGAGTCGGTCCGTGACGCGCCGATCCTCATTCTCTGCTCGGCCCGCCCGGAGCTCGCCGACGTCTATGGCGAGTGGCTCGCGTCGGCCGGGGTCGAACGCATCGACCTCGCCCCGCTCGGCGCGACCGACGTCGAGGCAATGATCGACCGGCTCCTCGTCGGCGTGGACGTGGCGCCGGAGACCCGCGACAAGGTCATCGCGGCCGCCGAGGGCAACCCGCTGTACATCGAACAGATCGTGACGATGCTCCGCGAGCGCGACCCGGGCGGCGACGTCGTGGTACCGCCGACGATCTCGGCGCTCCTCGCCGCCCGGCTCGACGGCCTGTCCCGTCAGGAGCGGGCCGTCGTGGATCCGGCGGCCGTCATCGGGCTCGTCTTCCCGGCCGCGGCGATCGCGCAGCTCGTGCCGGAGCTCATCCGGCCGGAGGTTGGCGACCACCTCTCGGCCCTGGACCGGAAGCAGTTCGTCCATCCGTTGACGACCGACGCCGACGACGAGGCCTATCGCTTCCACCACATCCTCGTCCGCGACGCGGCCTACCAGAGCCTCCTGAAGCGCGCCCGGGCGACCCTCCACGAGCGGTTCGTCGAGTGGGCCGAACCGGTCAACCGCGAGCGCGGCCGCGAGACCGAGTTCGAGGAGATCCTGGGCTACCACCTCGAGCAGGCGGTCCGCTATCGCTCGGAGCTGGGGCCGCTCGACGAGCAGGGCCGCGCGGTCGCGCTGCGGGCCTCGACGAAGCTCGCGGCGACCGGCCGCCGGGCCTTCAATCGGGGGGACATCCCGGCTGCCTGCAACCTGTTGCGCCGCGCTGCCGCCCTCCTCCCCACCGAGGACCCCGGACGTGTCGAGCTCCTCGCCGAGCTCGCCGATGCGCTCACGGAGGAGGGCCGATTCGAGGAAGCGCGCGAGGTCATCTCCGAGGGATCGACGATCGCCCAGACCCTCGGCGACGCGCGCCTCCGAGCACGCGTCGCGTTGGCGGGACGCGGTCTCCGACTGCAGCTGTCGCAGCTCGAAGGTGGCGATCAGGCCATCGCGGACACGATGGAGGCCATCCGGATCTTCGAGGACGCCGGGGACACGACCGGTCTCGCGCGGGCGTGGCGGCTCGTCATGGTCATCCATGGCGTCCAGGGTGCCTACGACCAGGCCGCCTCGGCCGCCCAGTCGGTGTTCGCCTATGCGAAGGCCGCCGGGGATCAGCGGGCCGCCTCCCGCGGGGCGATGGGCTACGCGACGACTGCGTTGAATGGTCCGACCCCGGTCGCCGAGGCGATCGCGACCTGCGATCGGCTGGTCGCCGAGGTCAAGGGCGATCGGAAGGCCGAGTCCGTGATCCTCGTCGCCCTCGCCCAGCTGCGGGCGATGGCCTGCGACTTCGAGGAAGCCCGGTCGCTGTACCGTCGTGCCGCGACGATGCTCGCCGAGCTCGGGCCGAGCGTGACCTCGTCGACCCTGTCGATCGAGACGAGCCGGGTCGAGGCGCTCGCAGGCGACTTCCAGGCCGCCGCAGACGCTCTCCGGCGCGACGACGCCGCGCTAGCCGACATGGGTGAGCGGCTGTACCGATCGACGGTGGACGCTCTCCTCGCGCACGTGCTCGTCACGCTCGGCGAGTACGGGGAGGCCGCCGAGATCAGCAAGCAGGCCGAGGCGCTGGCCGATGCCGATGATGTCGAGTCGCAGGTGATCTGGCGGCTGGCACGAGGCCGGGCCCTCGCCAAGCTGGGAAACGCGGCCGAGGCGGAGGCCTACGCCCGCGAGGCCGTGGAGCTCGCGCGCCCGACCGTGATCCCGACGCTGCTGGCAGGCTCGCTGGCCGATCTCGCCGAGGTCCTGAGGACGCTTGGCCGGAATGACGAAGCAGGGCCCCCCTTGCGGGAGGCCCTGGATCTCTACGATCGGAAGGGAGACGCGGCGTCCGTCGCGCGGATTCGGCGCCTGCTGGCGGAGCCGGCCGGCGTTTGACGAGCTGGGCTCAGCCCAGGCCGCGCATCGAGGTGTTGGTCGCGGTGTGGATCTCGAACGTGACCGAGCCGTCGGCATTGACGGTGTAGCCGGCGATGCAGTCCTTCGTGAAGACCGCGCCGCAGGCGCCCTTCTTGCCAGCCAGGATGATGTAGCTGTCGTGGGCGAAGGCGACCAGCTTCGGGTTGCGGTTGCCGATCGTGTCTGCCGAGTACGTGATGTACCAGGTCAGATACGGCAGGATCGTATCGCCACCGTTGACGCCGGCGACGACTTCCTTGCCGAAGCAGCTGTACCCGGCCGGGCACGATGTCGGATCGTTGGCGTCGTTGATGAAGATCACGTTGCCGTTCGCGTTGGCCGGGACGCCCAGGCCGCTGCGCTGGGGATCCGAGGCGCAATCGCCGGTATCCGGTGTCAGCGTCTTGGCGATGCCGGGCGGGAGGAAGGTCGCGAACGAATCGCAGCTCGTCTCCCCGACCGCGAGCGTGCCCGACACGGTGCTGATCTGCGGATTGCCGCCGTTCGGGTTGGTCGACTCGTTGAAGATGACCGTGCCGGAGAAGGTGAACGTCCCCGCGATCGAGGCATCGATCAGGAGGGTGAAGTCACGGGTCGTGCCGGCCAGGAGATTGCCGAAGTCGCATGTGACGGTCGTGTCGCCCAACGGCAGACAGTAGCTCGAGGCGGTGCCGTAGACCTGGGAGATCGTCGCGCCGCCCTGCGTGCGCGCGAACGTGATCACGACGTGGGTCAGGGTCTGGTTGTCGACGTTCTTGACGTAGACGTTCGAGGCGCTCTGGCCACCGGCCGAGACCGGGGTGAAGGTCAGGAGGCCGGGGTTGAGCTTGTAGTTCGAGTCTGGTCCGACGTACAGGTGACGGGTCCCGTCCGTCGGCTTCGCCGCCAGGGCAGAGCCCGTCGTGAGCAGTGTCGCCCCGACGAGCATCAGGGCGGCAGCCGTCCCGATCAGCTTCCGCATGGATGTCGCGCGCATTCCCATTCCTTTCGCCGGAGCGCACTCCGGGTGTCCTGCGATCCCTCTCGACCCTCTGCGTGGATGGACGCCTGGCCCAGGACCGTCGACCCCAATGGTCAGGCCAGTATCCCGTACGAAGGTCCTGGGTCAACGGTCACATCGGACAGAGGCGGTGTCAAGATGGCGACGGTGCGTGCTGGCACCGCTCTGTTCGTGATTTGTCGACGAACTCTACCCTGTTTCGGTCCGTGAGCCGAGCGAAGTTCGGCCAGGGGCGGCTGCGGGCTCAGGAACGGGCAACCGGCCGCATCGGATAGAGCCCGATGACGATCGGCGTCCGCGGGTCGAGGGACAGCTCGTAGCCGATGTCGCCGCCGCGCAGGAGCTCGCCGAGGAGCGATCCCTCGCGGTCCGGCAGGCCGACGAAGATCCGCCGCTCCCCGACATCGATCGCCGAGACGTCGTCCTCGCGACCGTTGATCCCGAACCGGCGACGGAGCTCGTGCATCGGCACATATGGGCGGCTCTTGATGAAGCGGCGGAGTTGGGGCGCGGTGCAGGCCGCAACCGGGCCCGCCGCCTGGTCGCCGCCGGGTGCGTGCCCATTGACGGGCGGGATCGGGGCGTCGACCGGATCACGCGGCGACGCTGGCTCCGGATGGGCCTGGGCGGCGGGGTGATCCACCGGGTCGATCACCGGAGCACGATCGGATGGGCGGGCGGGCGCCTCGGATCCGGGCAGAGCCTCGGCGGGCGTCACCGGACGGATCGGTCGTCGACGATCCTCCGCGGCGGAAGCGGACGCGGGCGCCGGCGCGTCGAGCGACGAGCGGACCTGGTCCGCCGGACGCGGCGCGTTGCCGGATCGGTGGGGCCGGCTGCCGTGGTGGCGCCGGCTCATCGCGGCTCGACGCCCGGGCGAACGGCCGGAGCGTGCGCAGTGACGGCGGCGCGGGGGCGCCGCGGGTGGTCGAACGACATTGTTTCAGCCTGAGGGCGGGCCGGACCGGCCCGTCGGTCGGTCGATGATACCGCGGTCGACCCGGCCGGGCTCCGGGCGGCCTCCGTCGCGTCAGCCCGCGACGACGCGTACCTCGCGTGCCGTGTTGTTCAGGACGATCGGTCCGTCGGGCCCGCAGACGATGATGTCCTCGATCCGGGCGCCGTAGCGGCCCGGCAGATAGATCCCGGGCTCGACGCTGAACGCCATCCCCGCGCCGAGTCGCTCCGCGTTTCCGGCAATCAGGTACGGCTCCTCGTGCCCCTCGAGCCCGATGCCGTGACCGGTCCGGTGGAAGAAGTTCTCGCCGTAGCCCTCGCCCTCGATGATGTCGCGGGCGGTCCGATCGATCGCCTCCGCGGCCACACCCGGCCGGACCGCGCGGGTGGCCGCCTCCTGGGCGGCCTGGAGGACACCGAAGAGGTGGCGGAACTCCTCGGTCGGGCCGTTCCGCTCGTCACCGCCGGTCACCCACAGGGTCCGCGTCGTGTCGCTGCCGTAGCCGCCGAGGGTCCCGCCGATGTCGAGGACGA
>DASXTH010000242.1:0-2694 GCA_036505555.1 Candidatus Limnocylindrales bacterium
GGCCGCCCGCCTCGACCCGATCAGCGCGCTGCGCTGGGAATAGGAGACGAAACCCGTGACCACCAACGACAACGAGGCGCCCCGGTCGCCCCTCGACCCGCTTGAGGATGTCATGCCCGTGGCGAATGCCCGTGTTCAGCCCCGCAGCCGATCGAGCCGCGCCGTCAACCTCGCTCTCGGAGGTGCGCTCGCGATCGCCGTCGCCGGCGTGGCCTTCGCCGTCGGGCGGGGGACGGCCTCGACCTCGGTTGCGGGTGGACCCGACGGACAAGCCCCCTTCGGCGGTCCCGGAGCCAGCTTCCAGCCCGGAGGCGGGCAGGCCTTCCGCGGGGGGCTCGGCGGCGAATCGCGCCTCTCGATCAGGGGGACCGTGACGGGGGTCGATGCCGCCTCCGTGACGATCACCACGAGCTCCGGAACGACCATCACGCTCTCGACGAACGGCGACACCGGATATCATCAGCGATCCGCGGCCACGGCTGCCGACGTGGCGACCGGCAAGACCGTGGTCGTCGAGGTCGATGGATTCGGCGGCCCGGGTGGCGGTGCCGGCCCGGGATCGTCGGCTGCTCCGTCGGGCGGCACGGCCACCGCCCCGACCGCGACCGACATCACCGTCGTCCCGTAGCGCAGGAGCGGTCTCGATGCATCTCCTCGTCGTCGAGGACGACGAACGCCTCGCCCGAGTCCTGAAGCGGCTCCTCGAGGAGGATCGCCACGTCGTCGACGTCGCGAATGACGGCGAGACCGGCCTCGCGATCGCCGAGGACGCGGCCGGCATCGACGCCGTCATCCTCGATGTCGGCCTGCCGGACATCTCCGGCCTGGAAGTCGCCCGGCGATTGCGCCGGAAGAACGCCGAGCTCGCGATCCTCATGCTCACCGCCCGGGACACGGTCGGCGATCGAGTGACCGGCCTCGACGCAGGCGCCGACGACTATCTCGTCAAGCCGTTCGCCTTCGAGGAGCTCGCCGCCCGCCTCCGCGCGCTCTCGCGCCGCGCATCGGGGCCTCGCCGCCCGTCGCCGGTGCTCGCGGTCGGCCCGATCCGGCTCGACGAGACCGCCCGCCGGGTCACCGCGGCCGGGCGAGACATCGATCTGAGCCCGCGCGAGTTCTCGCTCCTCGAATGCCTGCTCCGCCACCCGGGCCAGACGCTGAGCCGAGACCAGCTCCTCGATCAGGCCTGGCCGTTCAGTGTCGCGGTGACCCCGAACGCCGTCGACGCGTATGTCCATTACCTGCGAACGAAGCTGGGGGACGTCGGCCACCGGATCGAGACCGTTCGCGGGGTGGGGTACCGTCTGAGCGATGCCTGACGGGGCTGCCGGCGCAGAGGAACGCGACGCAGCGGAGCTCGAGGCCCTCGCCGCCGACAGCCGGCTCATCCGGCGCGTCCGCTGGCGCCTCGTCGCATTCAGCGGCCTGACGACGCTGCTGATCCTCCTCGGCCTCGCGATCGCGCTCTACGCGATCGCCGCGCGCACGCTGGAGGGCCGCGCGCTCCAGCAGCTCGACGACCGCGTCGCCGAGACGCGCGGCTTCCTGACCGGCGACCGGCCGGATCCGGAGGGTCCTGGTCTGGGCTTCAACTTCGGTGGCGGGTCGTCCGGGACGTTCGCCGTCATCGCCGACGGCGCCGGCAACCTCCTCGGCCGGCACGACTTCCGGATCCCGTCCGGGATCCCCGTCGATTCCGGGATCGTCGCCGCTCGGACCGCCGGCTCGACGACCGAAATCGGGAACATCGGCGTGACGCCGGTCCGCGTCCGGACGGACCGGATCGACACGACGATCGGGCCGCTCTACATCCAGGTCATCCAGGACCGAACGACCGAGCAGAACACGCTCGACGCGATCCTCCGGGTCCTCCTCATCGGCGGGCTCGTCGTCGTCCTCGTGTCGTTCGGGTTCGGTGCGCTCTATGCGAACCGCGCCCTCGTCCCCATCCGCCAGTCGCTCGTCGCCCAGCGTCTCGCCCTGCGCCGCCAGCGTGAATTCGCCGCCGACGCCAGCCACGAGCTCCGTACCCCCCTGACGGTTGTCCGGAGCTCACTCGAACACCTGCGACGCCACGCGGACGAACCCGTCCGATCTGTCGGCGATGCGCTCGACGACATCGGCGCGGAAGTCGATCACCTGACCTCGATGGTCGACGACCTGCTCCTGCTCGCCCGATCGGACTCCGGTGCCGTGCCGCTCGCCCGTCATCCGCTGGACCTCGGCGACGTCGCCGCCGATGCCGCCTCGTCCCTCGCCAAGCCGGCGGGCGCGAAGGAGGTCCGCGTCATCGTCGATCCGGAACCGGCGATCGTGTCCGGCGACGCGGCCCGCCTGCGCCAGCTCGTGATGATCCTGGTGGACAACGCGATCCGGCACAGCCCGAGCGGCGGTGAGGTCCACGTCGCGGTCCGCCAGTCGAACGGCCAGGCCCAGCTCGACGTCGAGGACCAGGGGCGGGGCGTGAGCCCAGAGGACATGCCCCACGTCTTCGAGCGGTTCTGGCGGGCCAGCGGCGCGCCGTCGGGCGGGACCGGTCTCGGGCTCGCGATCGCGAAGTGGATCGTCGACCGCCACGACGGCTCGATCTCGGTCACGAACCGCCAGGGTGGAGGAGCACGGTTCCGCGTGCAGCTCCCGGCCGACGACGGGGCCAGGGCGTAGGTCTCACGCGTCTCTCAGACACCTGCGCTG
>DASXTH010000243.1:0-5731 GCA_036505555.1 Candidatus Limnocylindrales bacterium
CGGCGGCACGATGCCGCGCGCCTCGAGCTCGTCGAGCAGGACGCCCAGCCGCTCGGCGAGTACGGCGACCTGGACCTTCTCGAGCACGACCGAGACGACCTGGCTCGCGCGCCGGGCCTGGAGGAAGAACGTCCGGCTGCCGGGCAGGCCAATCGTGCCGGCAACGAAGCGATCGGGTGGGTCGAATTGGAAGAGTCGTCGGGGCATCACCGGACTGTAGCCTGAGCGGTGGTTGCGTGCCGTCTTGAGCATCGCGAGCGTCGTGACCGTCGCGGTCCGCGCCTGGTCAGCCCACGCGGACCTGGATCGTGTGATGACCGCGAGCGCCGTCCGGGGCCGGCGGTGTGCGATCCGCCGTCTGGACGACTCCGGTCCCGTCGGTCGCGCGGACCTCGACCGTATGGGTGCCCGGCCCGGACGCGGCGGCGTCCCAGGCCACCAGCCACTGGACCCACGTCGCCTTCGAGATCGGGGTCGACAGCTTCGCCTCCTGCCAGACCCCATCGATCGCGACCTCGACCTTGGCGATCCCACGGTCCGGCGCCCACGCGACGCCGGCGATCGCAACGCGTCCGGCGGCGACCGACTGGCCATCGCCCGGCGTGTCGATCCGGGCCTGGGTGAGGATCGGACCTTCCTTCGACCAGCCGAGCGGGACCCAGTACCCGTCGAACGCCTCGAGGGTGGTCAGCTCGAGGTCGCTCAGCCACTTGGTCGCCGACACATAGCCGTACAGGCCGGGCACGATCAGGCGGGCCGGGAAGCCGTGGCTCCGCGGCAGAGGCGCGTCGTTCATCTTCAGGGCGATCATCGGCTCGCGCGCCGGATCCATGACCCACGCCGTCGGCATGCCGGCGGTCCAGCCGTCGACCGACCGCCCGACGAGCTGCGTCGCTTCGGGATGGACGCCGGCCATCGCGAGCACCTCGCGCAGTTTGACGCCGGTCCACTTCGCGTTGCCGACGAGCCTCCCGCCGACCTCGTTGCTGACACAGGCGATCGTCACGTATTGCTCGATGAGGGGCAGCTCGGCCAGGTCGGCGTACGACAGGCTCACCTCGTGGTCGACCATGCCATGGACGCGCAGCCGCCAGCTGCTGACGTCGACGGAGGGCGTGACGAGCGCGGTGTCGATCCGATAGAAGCTGTCGTTCGGGACAACGAGCGGGGTGACGTCCTCCTGCCCAAGATCGGCCCCGGCCGGGATGGTCGCCAGCTGGACCGGGGTCGGCAAGGTCGTCGCCGGGCCGCCGACGGACGCCGCGCCACCCTCGAGGAGTCGCCGGCCGAAGAGCCCGGCGGCCGACGACGCGATCGCGACCGCACCGGCCTGGAGGAGGAACGCCCGGCGGCTCCAGTCCGCCATGACCGTCGCGACCGGCGCGCCCGACGCGGTCCGCCCGGCCCCACCGGTCCCGAGGAGGAACGACAGGACCTGGACGCCGGCGATCCCGGCCACGAGGGCAACGATCATCGAGGTCGACGGCGAGGCGGATGGGATCTGGAGCGACGCAAGGAAGCCGAGCAGGGCGAATGCGCCGAAGCCCACGACCGCGGCGGCATAGGAGCGGCGCACGGCCAGCACTCCCAACAGCGCCCCGATCACCATCGAGACGATCACGATCATGATCTCGAACGCGAGCTTGTCGTTCGTCCCGAAGAGGCCGACGACGACGTCCTTCGCGCCGGGCGGCTGATGGTCGATCAGGAACGAGCCGATCGCGGCGAGGAGCGATTGGGCGCCGAGGAGGCCCGAGGCGAGCTCGGCCAGGCCGATGCCGGCGAGGACCGCGGCCGCGCCGGCGATCGCCGGCCGGAGGCGAGCGATCGCGTCCGATCGCGGCGCTGCGCGGCGGCTCGACGTCGGGTGGGCTGCGGGTCGCGGCTGGTTCAGGGTGGATTCGCTCATCGCATCGATTCTTCGACCGGATGATGACGACCGGATGTCGCAGATGTCCCAGCGACGCCGAGATCAGCCACCGGCGGCGTCGATCAGGGTGCCCCACCCGGCCGCTTCGCGCAGGGCGGCCGCGCCCGCGACGAGCGCGTCCCGCTGCTCGAGGAGCGCCGCGAGGGCCGTCGCCCGGACCGTCCTCACGAGGGCGACCGCCTGGCCCGGGCGGAGCTGGCCGAGGACCGGGAAGTCGGCCGAGATCACGACGCCGACGACCGCGTAGCCGCCGGTCGTCTGGTGATCCGCGCCGAGAACGATCGGATGGCCGTCGGCCGGGAGCTGGATGGCGCCCCACGGCACGCCGAGCGTCGTCGCGTCGCCACCCAGGTCTGCGGGTAGTGGCTCGCCGTCCAGGCGAACGCCGACGCGGTCACTCGCGGCCGCCACGCGCCACTCGCGTGCGAGGATCTGGTCGAGGGCGGCCGGCGCGGGATCGGGGCCAGCCAGCACGCGGAGACGACGGGTCGAGCCCTGACCGTCGTCTCCGGGCCAGACGAGCTCTGGCCGCAGGAAGGTTGCGGCGCGGCCGTCGATCCGGTCCCCGGGTTGGACCGGCCGACCATCGAGTCCACCGAACGCCGCGGCGAGGCATGTCGAGCGCGAGCCGAGGACCAGCGGGACGTCGATCCCGCCGGGAACCGCGAGGTACGCCCGGCAGCCAGCGGTGCGTTCGCCCCCATCGCCACCCGGCATCTCGAGGACCTCGCCCGGTACAAGGCGATGGCTGCGCCCAGGCGCGAGCCGCCGGCCGCCCCGGATCCGGGCCCCGAGATCCGCGCCGGCCAGCCCGACCGTGATCGGAGCGAGGACGGCCAAGGTCGGACCCACGAGCGTCGCCTCGAGGACCGCGTCGGACGGGTCGTTGCCGACGAGGAGGTTCGAGACCGCGAGACTCCACCGGTCCGCGGCACCCGACTCCGGGACGCCCACGTGGGACCAGTCGCGCCGGCCGGCGTCCTGGACCGTCGTCAGGAGGCCGCCGTCGAGGACTTCGAGGCGGGGAGCGCCCGTCACGGCCGGATCGGGACGAAGCGAACGAGATCTCCGGGCGCAAAGCGGGCGGGATCGGGCCGGTCCGGATCGAACAGGACGACGTCCGTCCGGCCGATGAGCTGCCAGCCGCCGGGCATCGAGCGGGGGTAGACCGCCGTCTGGTCCCCGGCGATCGCGACTGTCCCCGCCGGCACGCGCTCGCGCGGGCTCGTGCGACGCGGTGTCGCGATCTCCGCGGGAAGCCCGCCGAGGTATGCGAACCCGGGCGCGAAGCCGAGAAACAGCACGCGATACAAGGCGCCGGCGTGGACCTCGACGACGTCGGCGGGCGTGAGCCCGTGCCGCTCGGCGACGTTCGTCAGGTCGGGCCCATCGCCGCCGCCGTAGCGAACCGGGATCTCGATCGGCGGCGCTTCGGCGCGTTCGTCGCGACGGACCTCGGCTCCGGCGATCGCCGATTCCGCGAGCCCGATCGCCTCGTCGAGCCCGAGCACGAGCGGATCGAACGGCACGAGGACCGACGCGCCGGCGGGCACGGCCTGTCCGAAACCGGCGGCCGCGTCGCGCGCTCGCGCCAGCTGCGCCGCGATCGCCTGTGCCCGCTCGGCGAGCGCCGGCGAAGCGCGATCGCCGAGGCGGATCAGGACCGCCGCGTCCCCGAATGGCTCGATCGCGGCCTCGTCAACCATCGACCGACGGCGTCGATCCAACCGTCACTCCGGCCGCGGCGAGCGCCTCGCGGACGGCCCGGGCGATCCCGACGGCGTCCGGGCTGTCGCCGTGGATGCAGATCGTGCCGGCCGTAACGTCGAGCTCGGATCCGTCTGCCGCGATCACGGTTCGGTCGCGCGCGATCCGGACCGCCTGGGCGGCCGCGTCGATGGGACCGAGCAGGGCGCCGGAAAGCCGCCGCGAGCGGAGCGAGCCATCGGGCTCGTAGCGACGGTCGGCGAAGGCTTCCTCGGCAACCGCGAGACCGGCGGCCCGTCCCGCCGCGATCGATGCCGAGGCGGCGAGCCCCACGAGCACGAGCCCCGGGTCGAGGTCCCGGACGGCCTCGGCGATCGTCGACGCGACCGCGGGATCGCGCGCCGCGCGGTTGTAGAGCGCGCCGTGCGGCTTCACGTGGCGGACCGCCGTACCGCAGACCCGGGCGGCTGCCTGGACGGCTCCGATCTGGACGATCAGCGATGCCCGCAGGTCGCCGGCGGTCATGTCGAGATCGCGCCGGCCGAACCCGCCGAGGTCGGGGTAGCCCGGGTGCGCGCCGATCGCGACGCCGCGGGCGGCGGCGAGGGCGACCGTCCGCAGGATCGTCCCGGGATCGCCGGCATGCGCGCCGCATGCGACGTTCACGCTGCTGACGAGCGGGATCAGCGCGTCGTCGGCGCCCATCGGCCACGGCCCGAACGACTCGCCGACGTCGGCGTTCAGGTCGATCCGCAGCAGTTCGCCGGCCCTGCCCTCCATCGGGCGATCGTACCGCGCGGTCACGCCCGCCCGAGGCTCTCCGGATTGGTCGCTATGGCCCCACGCTGGGGAGCGCCGCCGACGGTGCTTCCGTGGGCGTTGGCGCCTCGGTCGGTGTCGGGGTGGGCGCCTCGGTGGGTGTCGGCGTCGCCGTCGGCTCCACCGAGGGCTCGACGCTCGGCGAGGCGCTCGGCGGGACCTCGGTCGGGCAGGGCTCGAAGATCAGGTTCGCCGACGGGTCGGCGGATGGGATGACGAACGAGGGTACGGCGCCGCTCGGATCCGGCGTCGGAACCGGGTAACACGTCGCGATCGGGCTCGGGAGCGTGCAGCCGTGGCCCTCGACGAGGGCGCCCCACGATCGGCCGTACGGCTGGAAGAGGCCGTTGTAGAAGTACGCGGTCCGCGTCCCGTTGACGCCGCCGGAGACGCCCGGCCCGCGCTTCGCCCGGTTCAGCCAGTCGAGATCAGCGGTCATCCAGTTGTCGTGCTCGTGCTCGTGGATGGGCGTGAGCTCGAGGATCACCTGCCCGCAGGCCCCGGTCGGGACCGTCTCCTGCGGCACGGTCTGCGCGATGAACCATTCGTCGATCGTCTTCCCGCCGGACCGTGGCTTGAGGCCGGTAAAGGCATCGACCTTCGCTTGAACCAGGCCGTCCGGCTGGGCGAAGTCGTTGATGGCCCACGTTCGGGTCGCCTCCTGGAGGAAGCCCTGCCAGACGTACGTCGTCACGTCGATCGAGAACACCGGGTTCTGCGGCGTCGACACGACCGTGTTGTCGCTGTTGCCGTTCCACGCCCCGACGGCGAGCGCGTACTCGCCCTTGTCGCGGCCGGCTTCGGTCGGCGGTGCGATGAACCCGTAGGCGTTGAGGTCTTTCGCGTCGTTGTTCGTGCCGGTCTTGAGCGTCGCCGGGCGGCGCTCCTTGCCCGGACCTGTGAGCGAGAACTTGCCCCAGAACGGGTTGACCGTCGGGTTCGTGTTGCCGGCGAGGATGTCGGTGATGATCCAGGCGGCCTGCGGGCTCACGACCTGGTCGCCGGCCGGCGGCTGGTAGGCCGGAATGACGTCCGAGCCCGCCTGGTTGCGGACGCTCAGGATCGACGTGTGGTCGATCCGCTTGCCCGCATTGGCGAGGGTCGCGTACGCGGTCACGAGATCGACCGGGCGGACCTCCTGGACGCCGAGGGCGATCGACAGCCCGGCCGTCGTCTTGTCGCCCTGGAAGACCATCCCGTAGTCCTGCGCGCGGCCGAAGACGTGGTCGACGCCGTTGATCTGGGCAGCCTTCACCGACGGGATGTTCAACGAGA
>DASXTH010000244.1:0-1922 GCA_036505555.1 Candidatus Limnocylindrales bacterium
TCGCCCACGAGATCCTCGCCGAGTTCGACGTCGTCGAGCTGGGCGTCCGGGTCCGCAAGCCCGCCGTCCTGCTCGGGGGTCCGATCGACTACGCCGGCGTCGAGATCTGGCGGCGGCGCTCGCCCGGCTGACCGTCCCGGGCGCCCCTCGTCGCCGGGCCGTCGCCGGTCCTCTTCGGTCTTAGTTCAGGTCCTTCGGCCGCGTGCCGAGCGTGACCGTGAGCTGGGTGTGGTCCTTGCCGCGGAGGATGTCGAGGGTGACCTTGTCGCCCGGCGCGAACTGGGTGAGGATCGCGTCGAGCGGGTGGGTGGCGTCGACCGCCTGGCCGTTGATCGCGGTCACGATGTCGGCGGCCTCAACGCCGGCCGCCGCCGCGGGACTCCCCGCCCGGACCGGGTTCTCGCCCGTCGGGTCGCCGTTCGCATCGAGGACGTTCACGTAGGCGCCCGCGGTGACGGGCAGGCTCAGGTGCTTGACGATCTCGGGGTTGATCGACACGTACTGGATCCCGATGTACGGCCGTGCCAGCGGCTGGCCGGCCAGGGCCTGGCGCATGATCGGCCGGGCGATGGCGATCGGGATCGAGAAGCCGATGCCGGTCGAGTTCTCGGCGATCGCGGTGTTCACACCGATCACCGCGCCGGTCGCGTCGAGGAGCGGCCCGCCGCTGTTGCCGTGGTTGATCGCGGCATCGGTCTGGATGAGGTTCCGGATCCGGCCGCCCTGGGTCGTGATGTCGCGGCCGAGGGCCGAGACGATCCCACTCGTCACGCTGTTGTCGAACGTCCCGAGGGGGCTCCCGATCGCGATGACGAGCTCGCCGACCTTCAGCCCGTCGGAGTCGCCGACGGTCGCCGCCGCCAGCCCGTGCGCGTCGATCTTGATGATTGCGAGGTCGGTCAGCGTGTCGATCCCGTAGACGGTCGCCGGGTACTTCGTGCCGTCCTTGAGCTGGGCGGTGAGATCGGTCGTGCCCGCGACGACGTGGCGGTTCGTGAGGATCCAGCCGTTCGCGTCGAAGATGATCCCGGAGCCGACGCCCTCCTGCTCCTCCTGCGTCGCCGAGTTGGGGTCGATGCCGGTCGTGAAGATCCGGACGACCGACGGGCCGGCCTTCGCGGCGACGTCGATGATCGCCGAGGACTCGTCGAGCGTGACGGGCTGCCTGATCGTTGCCGTTGACCCGTTGTCCTGGTTCGCCGCGACGCCGCCTGGCCGGTTGAACGCGCCGCTCGCATTCAGCGCGACGACGGTCCCGCCGGACGAGAGCACGGCCGCCGCCAGTGCGGCGGCGACGACGGTCCCGGCGCCGATGCCCTTGCGCGGCGTCGGCGTGACGGGTCGGGCGGCGACCGGGGTCGTGGTCTCGAACCAATGCTCCGGGGTCGGCTCGGGCGTGGCCCAGCTCGGCCGGGCCCAGTCGGTCCGGGGCTCCGGCGACGGCGAGAACGAGGCTGACCCGCTGGAGGCGGGGGCGCCCGCGGCGCCGGCGACGCCAGGCGCGGCTGCGCCGGATGGCGGGGCCCAGGAAGACGTGCCGGCCGGCGCGGGACCGGCGGGAGCATCCGACGGCGAAGGAGCGGCGGGCTCCCACGCCGCGGGATCGTGCGGCTTGGTCTCGTCGTTCGGATCGGAAAAGGGATCGGTCATCAGGAGCGGTCTCGTCTGCGGTGGATGAGCGGCGAGCGGAGTGGCGGTGAGCGGCGCGCCGCGCGATCGTTCGGGATGTCGGGCCTAGCCTGAGGTCTCGCGGTTCAGGCCGGGCGCCACGGTCGGTGAAGAATCCACCATCTTCGCCAGATTCGCAGGGGCGGCTGGGGTGGACGACGTCGTCGCGCCCGGTGGGGGGTCCTCGAGCCGGCGCGGATCGGCCGGCAGCGAGACCGTGAACCGCGTCCCGACGCCGAGCTGGCTGACGACCT
>DASXTH010000245.1:0-20228 GCA_036505555.1 Candidatus Limnocylindrales bacterium
GCGAGCCGCGCGTCGCGCAGGCGGAGGTCGGTCACGACCGCGCGCGAGGTCTCGTGATCCGCGATGCGCTCCCGTTCCGTGGCCGCGCGCGCCCCCAGCTCCTCCCCGATCGCGGTCGCGGCCTCCTCGGCGGCCTGGAGATCGGCCATCGCCCGGTCCGCCTCGGCTCGCTCTCGCTCGACCCGGTGCCCCGCCGCCGAAGCGGCCGCCGCGGCCTCGTGCCAGCGGACGTGGGCCGCGAGCAGGAGCGCCGAGGCGAGCTCCTCCCCCGCGGTCAGGCGCGTCGTTTGCTGCTCGGCCTGGGCCGCAAGGCGGCGGGCCTGCGGCCTGAGCTCGGCCAGGATGTCCTCGACTCGAGCGAGATTCGTCTCCGACTCGGTCAGCTGTTCCTCGGCCTTGCGCCGGCGACGCTCGTGGCGGCGGACGCCGGCGACCTCCTCGAACAATGGACGCCGCTCCTCCGGCCGGAGCGCGAGCGCCTGATCGACCATCCCCTGCCCGATGAACAGGAACGCGTTGTCGGCGAGATGGGCGCCGTCGAGAAGATCGACGAGATCGCGCAGGCGGATCCGCTGCTTGTTCAACAGATAGTCGTTCTCGCCGCTGCGGTAGAGCCGTCGCCCGAGCTCGAGGACGCTGAAGTCGACTGGCAGCAGCCCATCGGCGTTGTCGAGCACGAGCGTGACGTCGGCCATCCCGAGCGCGGCCCGCTTCTCGGAACCGGCGAAGATCACGTCCTCGGACTTGCGGCTGCGGAGAGCCTTGCCCTGCTCGCCGAGAGCCCAGCGCAGGGCATCCGCAAGGTTGCTCTTGCCCGAGCCGTTCGGCCCCACGACGGCGCTGATCCCGGGCCCGAACTCGACGAGCGTCCGCTCCGCGAACGACTTGAAGCCCTGGAGGCGGAGGGCGAGGAGCCGTGCCGGCGCGCTCATCCGGCCCGCTCCGGACGCTCGGCGTCGGAGACCCCGTCCGTGTGCGCACCGGCGGACCCAGTCGCGGGCGCACCCGCCGCACCCGCCGCACCCGCCGCACCGCGCTCGCCGGCTTCGGCCCGGAGCGTCTCCATCGCCCGCTGGGCGGCGGCCGTCTCCGCGATCCGCCGCGACGGCCCGACCCCGACGCCGAGCGGGCGGCCGTCGACGAGCACCTCGATCTGGAAGAGCTTCTCGTGGTCGGGCCCGGTCGCGTCGACGACGTGATATTCGGGCCGCGAGCCGGTCCGTCGTTGTGTGTATTCCTGCAACCGGCTCTTCGGGCTCTTGAGGCTCGACAGCGGCGCATCGAGCTGGATCTCGGGCGCCGCGAGCGTGACGAGCCAGTCGCGGGTCAGGTCGAACCCGAGGTCCAGATAGAGCGCGCCCGCGAGCGCCTCGAACGCCGATGCGAGGATCGACGGACGGCGCCGGCCACCGCGCTGGGCCTCGCCCTCGCCGAGATACAGCGAGCCACCCAGATCGATCCGGCCGGCCAGTCTCGCGAGGCCGACGGTCGAGACGATCGACGCCCGACGGGCGCTGAGCATCCCCTCGTCATCGGCGGGGTGCGCGGCGAACAGGGCCTCGGAGATCGCGAGGTTGACGACGGCGTCGCCGAGGAACTCGAGGCGCTCGTTGTGGCCGATCGCGGCGTCGGGATGCTCGTGAAGCCAGCTGGTGTGGACGAGCGCCTGTTCGATGAGGTCGGAGTCGCCGACAGGGAGTCCCAGCCGTTCCGCGAGCGCGGCGGCGGGTCGCACGGCTCCCGGGAAGGTTCCCGGTCCTAGGAGGACCGCTCGTCGATGTAGTCGACCGCGTCCTGGACGGTCCGGATCTTCTCGGCATCCTCGTCCGAAATCTCCGTCCCGAACTCTTCCTCGAGGCTCATGATCAGCTCGACGAGATCCAGGGAATCCGCGTTCAGATCGTCGACGAACGACGCTTCGGGCTTGACCTCGTCCTCTTCGACGCCAAGCTGCTCGACCACGAGCTTCTTCAGTCGCTCGTACGTGGTGGACACTGGGAACTCCCTCCTCGGAGCTGGGAGCCGACTACCGGTCGACCGTGCTGGCGATCCGCCCGAGAACGCCATTCATCAGGCGCCGCATCGGGTCTCCACTGTAGGTCCGGGCCAACTCGACCCATTCGGCGATCGCCACACGGGCCGGCGTCGGCGAGTGTAGCACCTCACCGATGGCGCTACGGAGCAGCGCGCGATCCATCGGAGCCAGCCCGGACACCGGATATTGCGGTGCCGTGGCCACGATCCGTGCGTCGATGGTGTCCCGATGAGCGACCACGTTGGCGACGAGATCGCGAGCCAGAGCGGCTGCCCGCGGGTCGCCTTCGGTCTCCGCGAGATGGCGCTCCAGGATCGCATCGGCCGTGCGCTGCCCGAACTCGGCCTCGAAGACCGCGGCAAGCGCGAGCCGCCGTCCGGCGCGCAGGGCCCGAACCCGATCCGGGCCGCCGCTAGCCTCCGACGCCATCGACGGTGACGGTGACCGACTCCAGGCTGAGCCCCAGCAGACGCTCGATCGAGGCGGCGACGGCGACGCGGACCTCGTCGGCGAGAGCGAGGAGCTGCTGGCCCGGTCGCGCGACGATCCAGACGCGGACGCGCACGCCATCGTCGGAGATGTTCGTCACGACGGGCGAACCGGCCAACGCGGCGCGCCACGCGGGACCGCCGCGGGAGACGCGGGCGACACCGGGGATGCCGATCGCGGCGAGGGTCACCATCTCGGCGATCACGCCGCGGCCGACGGTGAGATCCGGTCCGCTCACGACGCCGCCTCGACCGGAGCGCCGTCGTCGCTGTCCGCGGCTTGCGCCGCGTCGGTCGCTCGCGCGGCGCCCGCGGCGCCCGGCCGGAGCGCCTCGGCGATCTGCTCGGGAACACGCGTCCGCGCCATCGTCGCACCGACGGCGACGCCGTAGCCGATCATCCGCCGCCGGGCACGGCCGTGGGTGATGATCACGGTGCCCTTGACGCCGAGGAGCGGCGATCCGCCGACCTTCTCGTAATCGAAGACCTGGCGGATCCGCTCGATCCCCGGCCGCATCAGCGCGCCGGCGAGCTTCCCACGGAGCGAGCCGCGGAACTCGCGCCGGAACAGGTCGAAGATGTAGGTCGAGAGCCCTTCGAAGAACTTGATCACGACGTTGCCCGCGACCGCATCCGTCACGACGACATCTGCCTGGTGCTTCGTGAGGTCCTTGCCCTCGACGTTCCCGACGAAGTTCAGATCGGTCAGATCGAGGAGCTCGGTCGCCTGCTGGATCCTCAGGTCGCCCTTGCCCTTCTCCTCGCCGATCGAGAGCAGCGCCACACGGGGCCGCTCCACGCCGAGGACCCGTTCGCTGAAGATCGCCCCCATCCGAGCGTACTGGGCGAGGTTCTCGGGGGTGGAATCCGGGTTCGCGCCGATGTCGAGCAACACGAGCGTTCCGCCCTCGGTCGCGAGCTGGACGGCGAGCGCCGGCCGGTCGACGCCCGGCAATCGCCCGAGTCGGAGCACCGCCGCGGCCATCCCGGCGCCGGTGTGGCCGGCGGTGACGACCGCGTCGGCCTCGCCCCGCTTGACGAGGTCGGTCGCGACGAGGATCGAGGAGTCCTTCTTCTCGCGGAGGGCGAGCGCGGGCTCGTGCTCGTCCATCCCGATGACCTCCGAGGCGTGGACGATCGAGACGTTCGGGGGGAGCCTTCCGGCCAGCGCGGTGACCACCGCGGTGTCGCCGACGAGCAGGACGCGATCCTCCGGGTGAGCACGGGCGTGATCGAGGGCGCCCGGGACGACCTCACGCGGTCCGTGGTCGCCGCCCATCGCGTCGACCGCGATCGTCACCCCGCGGCCGTCGTCCGGAGCCGATCCGGCCGACGATGGGATCAGGCGGTCGAACGCGGCCACCACCTCAGGAGGCGGTGTCGGTCGCGGTCTGCTTGAGCTCGATCGCCTGGCGGCCCTGGTACCAGCCGCAGTTCGGGCAGACGTGATGCGGCAGCTTCATCTCGTGGCAGTGATCGCACTCAACGAGCTCCGGCACGCTCAGCGCCAGGTGGGCGCGGCGCTCGCCCTGCCGGGCGTGCGAGACGCGTCGCTTGGGAACTCCCACGGTCCGTGGTCTCCTTCGGTGTCTGCATTCGGATCGGGCGGCCGGGGTGTGGGACGCGCCGAGACGCCCAGCCGGACTGGCGGGGCCGATGGCGGAGTGTACCGGATGCATCGTCGGAGCGCGACCGCCGGATCCCCGCGCCGCGCCGCGCCGCGACCCGCCATTCGGGTCGAATCAACCGCCAGCACGCTCGCCCGGAACGTACTCGCTGTTCGCCGAGCGTGGGAGCGGCGAATCTGCCCGAGATGCGGGTCGCGCGCCGGGCTGATGCCCGTGCATCGATCGGCCGCCGGGCATCACTCCTCGCGGAACGCCTTCAGCGCCTCCAGCCGCGGGTCGATCTGCTCGTCCGGGTGGTCGTGGCTCCCCTCGTCGAGGGGCAAGCCGCAGACGACGCACAGGCCAGGACAATCCTCGCGATCGAGCGGAGCGATCGGGATCGCCATGAGGATCGCCTCGCGCAGCGGCGCCCCGAGATCGAGCTCGTGGTGGTCCGACAGGCGGATCACGCCCGCCTCCTGGTCCTCGAGGCTCAGCTCGAGCGCACGGCCCGAACGGAGATCGATCGCTGGCAGCGCCTCGTCGTGCATCTCGACCGTGAGCGGGATCGTGATGTCGCGCAGACAGCGCGCGCACTGCGTCGCGAGCGTCGTCTCGAAGTCCGCGTCGACGAGCAGGCCACGGTTCGTCCGCGACAGGTGGACCCGGCCGTCGACCGGGCCCGCAAGCGTGAAGTCTTCGTCGCCCTGGATCATGACGCCCTCGACGGCGTAGTCACGGACGGCCCCCGAACCCTCGCCGAGCAGGCCGGCGACGTTCCATGCCAGCGGCGCATCGGCCTCGGGGCGGGTCGCGCGAGGGTCCCCGGCGGTCATCGCCGAGCTGGCTGAGCCACGCCCTCGTCGTCCGCGACCTCGTCGACCGCCTCGTCGTCGAGGCCGTCCTCGGGCTCGAAGCCATCCTCCTCGCCTGCGCGCAGATCGGCCCGCCGGGAGTCCAGCAGCTCGATGCCCTTCTTGATGCTCTGGAGCGTGCGCACGACGTCGCCCTCGAGCCCGACGAGGACGTTGACGGCGTATTCGTCCGCGCCGCGCCGGACCTCCTCGGCGTCACCGTCGGCCTCGGCGATGATCCGCCGGCTCTCCGCCTCGGCCTGCTGAGTCAGACCGCGTTCGTCGATGAGGAACGCCGCCTGCTCCTGGGCCTTGGCGACGATCCGCTCGGCCTCCTCCTGCGCCTTCTCGATGATCCGCTCGCCCTCCGAGTTGATCCGCTTCGCGGCGCGGACCTCCTCGGGCACGGCGACGCGCAGCTCGTCGATCAGGGCGAGGGCGGCGGCCTGGTCCACGACGACGTTGTTCGTGAGCGGCAGATGCCGGCCATTCGCGATGATCGACTCGAGCCGCTCGACGAGGAAGATGATGTCGATCGGACTGCCCTCCGTGGCCGTCGGTCGAGACGGAAACGTGACGGGGCGCGCGGCGCGCTCGGTTCTGCGGCGGATTATCGCACGGCCGCGACCGGCCGCGACCGGGGCGACGCAGGCCGCGGCGCCCGGCCGCGCGCATCGCGCCGTGGTCAGCCACTGGGTGGGTGAACCGGCGATCGAGCGGCGCGGATGGGCCGGTGCCCCACGTGGCGCTACTCGACGACGTCCATCGTCCGGATCCGCCGATCGGCCACGACGACGAACAGGACCCCCCAAGCCACGATGATGCCGGCGACCACGAGCAGGGGCAGGTCGATCGGATGCCAGGGGAGGTCGCCATTCGACAGGGCAATGGCGTGGGTGTCGAGCCCGAGGCGGACGGTCAGCGTCCGAATGCTCGTCGTCAGGAAGGCCTGGGGCACGCCGGCGAGGAACTGCCTCTCGCCGAAGATCGGCAGGGCCGACAGGAAGAGCTCCAGCAGGCCCGCGATGATGATCAGCAGGAGGGGCAGCGCCCCGGAGCGGAGGACCAGGGTCAGCGCGGTTCCGAGTGTGAGCACGACGATCGTCGCGAGAATCTGCGCTCCGAACCAGCCGACACCTGCGACGACGTCGACTGGCGTCGTCGATGAGACGACCTCGGCGCCGACCAGCCGCAGGGCGACCGCCAGGATGATCGCGAGCGCCGCGAGGGCCGCGTAGAGACCCACGGTCATCGCCAGCAGGCTGATCAGCCGCGCACCGAGGAAGCGCCTCCGGTTGCCGGCGGCGAGCAGGGAGGTCCGAAGCGTGCCGAACCGGAATTCGTCGCCGACGGCGAGGCTGGCCGCGAGGATCAGGCCGATCAACGGCGCGATCGCCGCGCCCACGATCGTGAACGGGCTCTGGAGGATGTCGTACTTCTGGAGGCTGATGGCCTGCTGGCGCTCCCACTCGATGCGGTTCTGCTCGTCCGACGCGCGCATGTCGGCGATCATCTGGTCGATCTGCGCCTTCGCCTCCGCCTCCGGGATGCCGTCGAAGAACCCGCTGTCGAAGCCGAACTGTTGGCGGATCTCGGCCTCGTTGAACGGCGGCGGGTCCTGGACATCCGAGCGGTAGCTCGAGAGGAACCCGATCCCGAGGATCAGGGCAACCGCGATCCCGATCACCCAGAAGTCGCGGCGGCGGCGGAAGCGCAGCCAGTCAGCCCGGAGGAGCTCCCTCACGAAGCGATCGCCGCGGGGGTGGGCGTGGCGGCGTCGGGCGTGGCTGCAACATGGTCGGCGGTCAGCTCGCGGAACACGGCCTCGAGCGACTCGCGGCGCGGCGTCAGCTCGGCCGGGTACAGCCCGGCGGTCGCCAGGTCGCGGTTGATCCGGGACGCCTCCGCGGCCGGGGCCTCGACGAGGATCGCGCTGCCGGAGCGGTGCGGGTCGTCTCCGGCGGGCGTCGCGCTCGGACCGAGCCGCGCGAGGGCGGCCGCGGCCTCGGCCGCCGTGTCGAACCGGATGTACAGCCGCTCCCCGGTTCCGAGGAGGTCGTGGGTCGGGCCCTCGGCGACGATCTTCCCGGCGCGGAGGATCGCGACGCGATCGCAGAGCTGCTCCACCTCCGGCAGGACGTGGCTGGAGAGAAAGACCGTCGTGCCGTCGGCGGCCAGGCGCGCGATCAGCTCGCGGACGTCGACGACGCCGTTCGGGTCCAGGCCGTTCGTGGGCTCGTCGAGGATCACCAGCTCGGGCCGCCCGATCAGCGCGATCGCAATCGCGAGGCGCTGCTTCATCCCGGTCGAGAACCCACCCGCCCGGCGCAGGGCGACCGCGCCGAGGCCGACCCGGTCGAGCGCCTCGCCGGCGCGCTGGGCAAGGACGTCGGGCCCGAGCCCATGGGCCGTCCCGAACACGCGGACGTTCTCGAACGCCGACAGGTACGGGTACAGGGCCGGCCGTTCGATCAGGGAGCCGACCCGGCTGAGGACCGGTGCGCCCGGCACGACCGGCTCGCCGAGGACGCGGGCGCCGCCACGGGTTGGCCAGAGCAGCCCGACGAGGATCCGGATCGTCGTCGTCTTGCCGGCCCCGTTCGGGCCGAGGAAGCCGTAGACCCCGCCGGCCGGGACGTCCAGGTCGATGCCGTCGACCGCATTCGCCTCGGCGAATCGCTTGACGAGGCCGCGGGTCTCGATGACCGCTGGCTGTCCGTCCATCCCCTCCCCCTTCGTCTTCCGCTCAGCCGGTGGCGAGCCTTCGCCCAAGCGCCGCAAGCGCTGCCGGCGGGATCATCGCAGACACGTCGCCGCCGAACGTCGCGATCTCCTTGACCAGAGACGACGCGACATAGCTGTGATCGATCGAGGTCATGAAGAACACCGTGTCCACGCCGGGCGCGAGCCGGCGGTTGTTGTGGGCGAGGAGCATCTCGGTCTCGAAGTCGCTGATGGCACGCAGGCCACGAACGATGAACCCGGCGCCGAGCCGACGGCAGAGGTCAACCGTCAGGCCATCGAAGGCCTCGACGCCAACGCCTGCGGCTGGAATCTGGTGCCCGCCTTCGCTCGCCGCGAGCGCCTCGCGGATGATCGCGACGCGCTCGTCGGCGGAGAGGAGCGGCTGCTTCCGCGGGTTCGCCAGGACGCCGATCACGACGCGATCGAAGGCCGCGGTCGCCCGCGCGATCACGTCGAGGTGGCCGTTCGTGATCGGGTCGAACGAGCCGGGATAGACCGCGATCCTCATGCAGGCTCCTCGCTCGTGGTCCGCCGGTAGAACGTCAGCGCGGTCTCGCCGAACCGTTTGTCACGCTCCGCGGCCAGCATACCGATCCGCTCGGGCGGCCGATTGCGCCAGAAGTGCTTGGCAACGACCAGGGCGCCGGGCGCGAGTGGCGCGTCCGGCGCGCCGAGCCGCTCGAGGACGCGGGCGAGGAGCTCGGTTTCGGCGTACGGCGGGTCGACCAGGACGAGATCGAACGCGGCCTCGCCCGACGCCTCGTCGAGCCAGCGGACGACATCCCAGCGGACGACCGTCGCGTGCTCGCCCGCGAGCGCCGACGCCCGCAGGTTCGCGTCGATGACGGCGGCGGCGCCCTGGTCCTTCTCGAGGAACGTGGCATCTGCGGCACCGCGCGACAGGGCCTCGATCCCGCCGGCGCCGCTGCCGGCGAACAGATCGAGGACATGCGCACCGTCCAGCTCCGGCTCGAGGATGGCGAACAGCGTCTGCTTCACGCGATCGGCGAGCGGCCGGGTCCCAGGGCCGGGTGCCCGGAGCCGAATGCCCTTCGCCGAGCCCGCGATCACCCGGCCGGCGTCAGCCATCGCTACGCGCCGCTCGCGGGCTCGCCCGCCCAGACGCGCGCCAGCCATCCCCGCTCCAGCTCGCGGAGAAGCGGCGCCGCCTCCCGGCCGAGCCGGCCACCGGCGTCGAGGAGGGTCTCTGCGTGGTCGCGGGCACGCTTGGCGAGCGCGACGTGGTCGCGGTTCTGGAGCGACGCGACCCGCAGCCGCGGCAGCCCCGACTGCACGAGGCCGAGCACATCGCCCTCCCGCCGCAGCTCGAAGTCCTTCTCCGCGAGCTCGAAGCCGTCGCGGGTCTCCACCACCGCCTTGAGCCGCGCTCGGGCGGTCTCGTCGGTCGTGTCCGAGACCAACACGCAGAAGCTCTCCGCGGTGCCGCGTCCCACGCGACCACGGAGCTGGTGGAGCTGGGCAAGCCCGAACCGGTCGGCGCCTTCGATGATCATCATCGTCGCCTCGGGGACGTCGACACCGACCTCGATCACGGTCGTGCCGACGAGGACGTCGAGCTCGCCGTCGCGGAACCGACTCATCACGGAGTCGCGCTCCGCGGGCTTCATCCGGCCATGGACCATCCCGACCTTGAGTGGCGCAAGGAGCTCGCGCAGCCGGACCGACTCGGCCTCGGCCGCCGGCGCGGACGAGTCGAAGATCGTCGGCTCCGCCATGTCGTCGTCGCTTACCTCGGCTTCGTCGATCAGCGGCACGACCACAAAGGTGCGACAGCCGGCCCGAGCCTCGCTTCGGACCCGTGCCCACGTCGAGGCGAGATTGTCAGGGTGTTTGATCCCGGTCTTGATCGGGATTCGCCCCTCCGGCGGCGTCCGCAGGTCCGATACGTCGAGGTCGGCATAGAGGACCTGGCCGAGCGTCCGCGGGATCGGCGTCGCGGTCATCAGGAGGACATGCGGCGCGTGGCCGCCCGCCTTCGCCTCGAGCTGGCCGCGCTGTTCGACCCCGAACCGGTGCTGCTCGTCGATCACGACGACGCCGAGCGCGGCGAACTCGACGCGGTCCTGGATCAGGGCGTGCGTCCCGACGACAACCGGCGCCTGGCCGGACTTCACGAGCTCGAGCGTCTTGCGCGCCTGGACCGCCGTCTGCGAGCCGGTCAGGAGCTCGACCGGCACACGCGCATCCTCGAGGAGCCCCGCGAGCGTGGCGTGGTGCTGCCGGGCGAGAAGGTCCGTCGGCGCGAGCAGCGCACCCTGCAGCCCGTTCCGGGCCGCCGCCGCGAGCGCCCATGCCGCAACGGCGGTCTTGCCGCTTCCAACGTCGCCCTGGAGGAGCCGGAGCATCGGCGTCGGGCGGGCGAGGTCGTCGCGGATCGCGTCGATCGCCCGGTCCTGGTCGGCGGTGAGGTCGATGCCATGCCCGAGCTTCCGCCCGATCGATCCTGAGAGCGAGCCGCGGAGCGCTGAATCCGTCGTGGCGTCCACGACGACGGGCCGGGCGGCATCTCGGCCGCGCTGGCGGCGCCGCCCGACCATCCCGAGCTGGAGCGCAAGGAGCTCGTCGAAGGCGAGACGCTGCAGGGCAGCGTCGCGGCCCTCGAAGGTCGACGGGTAGTGGGCATCCTCGAGGGCGCGCGCGATCCCGACGAGCGACTCCCCACCGAGAATCGGCGACGGGAGGTACTCCGCGTACTGATCACCGGCCCGATCCAGCGCCTCGCGCATCGCGATCCGCAGCCGCGCCGCGGTCAGACCGGACGTCAGCCGGTAGATCGGCACGATCCGCCCGACGTGGAGCAGCTCGCCCTCCGCCCCGACTGGCTGGAAGTCGGGGTTGTCGAGCGTCAGCTTCCGGCCGAAATGCTTGACCTTGCCTGAGACGATGATGTCGGCCCCTGGGAACAGGCGGCGCTCGATATAGCGGCGCCCGAACCAGGTCGCCTCGATCGAGCCGGTTTCGTCCTCGAACAGCGCGATCGTCCGCTGGATCCGGCGCCGGAACGATGGCTCGACGCGCACGTCGGCGACGCGCACGCGGGCGCTGACGACCGTCCCGTCATCGACGTAGCGCAGATCGCCGAGCTTGCGCATCTCGCGCAGGTCGTCGTACCGGCGCGGGAGGTGGAAGAGAAGCTCGCGGACGGTCAGGAACCCGAGCCGCCGGCCGGCCCGCTGGAGGAGGTTGGCCGCGCCCAGGCCGGACCGGTTGAGCATCGTGTCGAGGAGCTCGGCCGGATCGGTCGGCGGGGGCGGGATCGCGGGCTGCGCCGGCTTGCGCGCCGGGCGGGCGCCGGGACCGGCGGCGGGCAGGCCGGTGCGAGCGGGGCGCCGGGTGGGCGGTCCCGTCACTCCCCTACTCGGCCGAGATGAGGTAGCGGTAGTGGGGCTGGCCGCCGCGGATGACGAGCGGTCGCTCGATCCGGAGGCGGTCGCCGATCCGGCCGGCGACCTCCTCGGCCTCGGATAGGTTGGCATCGCTGCCGTAGTAGAGCGTCACGAGCTCGACCCCGGCCGGGAACGCATCGATGGCGTGCATGACCGCCTTCATCCGATCGTTGTCGGCCGCGACGAGCCCGTCGTCCGGGTCGAGGACGATCGTCTGGCCCTTCCGGACCTTGCGGCCGCCGATCCGCGCGTCGCGGACGGCCTCGGTCACCTGGACCGTCGCCAGGCCACGGCCGGCGGTGGTCATCGGACCCACATTCGCTGCCGCGTCGAGCGTGGGCTTGTACGCGAGGAGTGCCGCGACGCCCTCGGCGGCATTGCGGGTCGGGACCACGACGATCCGCCGATCCGTGCAGATGCTCGCCGCCTGCTCGGCTGCGAGGCGGACGTTCGGGTTGTTCGGGAGGATGATCACCTCGCGGGCGCGGGCCAGCCGGGCGATCCGGAGGAGCTCGCCGGTGCTCGGGTTGGCGGTCTGACCGCCCTTCACGATCAGGTGGGCGCCGTTCTCGAGGAAGACCGACTCGAGACCGTCGCCGGCCACGACCGCGACGATCGCGGGGCCGAGCGCAGGATCAACCTCCACGTCGGCGCTGGCGGCGGGCACGTCGGCCGGTTCGCGCTTCGGCCCGTCCGACCCGTTGCGCGGTGTCCCGCCGCGGTCGGCAGCGAGCGGTTCGGTCGGCACATCCAGCCCGCGCGGTGGCGGCGCGACGGCGATGCGTGCGGCGCTCGATCCCTCGGCGGCACCGGGTGCGACCTCGGTCGCGACGGCCACCGCGGAGCCGGCCGTCGCCCCGACGAACTCGCCGGCCCGGGCCTCACGGACGTCGTCGGCCATCGTGTCGAGGTTCTCGACCGAGATCCGCGTGAGCGTCCCGAGCGAGAGACCGTATGCGAGGATCTCGTCGGGCCGCTCGTTGTGGACGTGGATCTTCGCCATCCGCTCGTCCCCGCCGACGAGAACCGAGTTCCCCAGGTCCTCGAGCCGCGCCTGGATCGCCCGGACGTCGAGGCCCTCGCCCGCCGCGGCCGTCAGGATGAACACGGTCTCGTAGCCGAAGGCGTCTTCTTCGAGCGCGGCCACGCCGGGCCGGAACGCCGGGGCCACAGCCGTCCGCGCCTCGCCGTGCGGCAGCCCGCTCGGCGACGCCGAATCGGCATGGATCGGCCGGCCGCGGACGCTCGCGAGGGCACCCTCGAACAGGCGGAGCAGGCCCTGGCCGCCGGAGTCGACGACGCCGGCCTCGCGCAGGATCGGGAGGAGCGACGGCGTGCGGGCCACGGACTTCTCGGCGGCCGCGACGGTCGCGGCGAGGACCGACTCCATCGCGTCGTCGTGCTCGGCCGCCTGGACCGCGGCGGCCGACGACTCCCGGATCACGGTCAGGATCGTGCCCTCGACGGGCTTGCCGACCGCGCCATAGGCGGTCTTCGTTCCGAGGGCGAGCGCGTTCGCAAGGTCGAGGCCGTTGAACTGGGTTCGACCGGCAAGGCCCTCGGCGAGCCCGCGCAGGATCTGGCTCGTGATCACGCCCGAATTGCCGCGGGCGCCCATCAGCGCGCCGTAGCTGACGGCCGACGCGATCCGCTCGGCGGGGGCGTCGCGGCCAGCGGCTTCGGCCTCGTCGAGCGCCGCCCGCACGGTCGCGAGCATGTTCGTCCCCGTGTCCCCATCCGGGACCGGGAACACGTTCAGCGCGTTGATCTCGTCGACGTGGATCTCGAGGTTCGCGACTGCGCTCCGGATCGCATCGAGCAGACCGGCGCCCGTGCATTGCTTGCGGACCATCAGGCGACGTCCGTGCCGCTCGCGGCGAGGTCGTCGGTCGCGACGTCGGAACGGCCGCGCTTCCGGGTGGCAGCCGCCGGCCGGACCTCGAACGGCGCGACACGCAGGCCGTCGACATGGATCGTCAGCCGGTCGACCTCGCGGCCGAGCGCGCGGCGGATCGCATAACGGATCGCCGAATCGACCTGACGGGCGACCTCCGCGATCGGGATCCCGTGGGCCACGAGGAGATCGAGGTCGATTGCCAGGCCGTCCTCGACGTGGACCTGAATTCCCATCGGGGCGAGGCCGAGCCGCTCCCCCAGCCGGCCGAACAGACCGGCGCCGGCGAACCCGATCACGCCGTAGGATCCGAGCGTCGCCGTGCGGACGAGGTCGACGATCGCCCGTCGACTGACGAGCGAACGACCGGGGGTCGGCGTCGCCGAGCGACCGGATCTCGGTGTCGTCGGTTCGGTGGGCACGCCGCGGGCATCCTCCCTCAAGGCTGGATCCGCCGGGCCTGTGGCGAGGCGCACGACGCGGGTGCTATCATACCGCCCCGTTCGCGCCGTCCAGCGCGACATGCCCGGGCGCCCGCGCTCGGGTCCTCGTTCCGAACCCACCCCGACCCCATCTCCGAGGACACCATGGCCCGCTCCTGTGCGATCTGCGGCAAGGTCTCGATGGGCGGCTTCAACCCGCAGTCGTCGGGGATGAACCGCGTCCGAGCCCATCGCCGCTACCAGCCGAACCTCCAGCCGTTCACGATCCGCGCGAGTGACGGCAGCGAGACGAAGGCGCTCGTGTGCACGCGCTGCCGGCGGACCTCGCTGAAGTCAGCGAAGTAGCCCTCCGCTCTGGCGCCGTCGCGGCGCCTGGTCGATCCGACGCCCGGCCAACGGCCGGGCGTTTCCGTGTCCGCCGATCGCGGCACCGATCGATCAGTGTGCGGTTGACACCAGAATGATCCCGATCGCGAGCGCGATAACGGCGATCGTCTGCAACGGGACGACGGTCGAAATGGCCCGGGCGCGGATTGCGGCAACATCCGAATCCTCGGCGCGGGCCGCCGCCTCGATCGACCGCCGACCCAGGACTCCGAGCGAGATCGAGGCAGCAGCGCTGATCAGGCCGAGGATCGGGAACGCCCACGCCGGCGGTGTCCCGCTTCCGGTCTCCTGGATGACCGACGCGAGGATGACCAGGACGATCGCGAGAACGATGAGGCCGCCCATGAATGGAATGGCCTTCGTCACGATCCACGGATCAAGATCGGACCCGTCGCGGATCATCGGGAGCACTGCGATCACCGCCCCCAGGAGGGCAAGGATCACGACGACGGGTGCGGTCGACGGGTCGACCTCGATCCCACCCACGATCGCGAGGATCCCGACGACAACGCCGACCACGCCGTGGCCTTCGATGAACGCCAGGAAGATGATCGCGAGGCTCCGGGACGCGGGCACCGGTCGCACGGTCGCCCGATTCGGTGGCGGCGCGGTGGCGAGCCGGCCGATCCCGACGATGGCACCGAAGATCGCCAGCCCAGAGAGCACCAGCGGTCCGATGCCGCGCCTCCCGTCTTCTTCGAGCGCGACCATGAGCGATCGCCTGCCGCGAACAGTAAGCGCGGTCGACGCCGTCAATTTGCGAGATCACCACGGACGGAACGTTGGGCGTAGTCCGGCGACGTGTGCGGCTACGAGTTAGCCATCCACAGCTAACAGAGGCTCCGAAGGCCCGAACTGGAACCTCGCCAGGAGGCCCAACGTTCCAGCGGTGAGAACGTGGCCAGATGCGCCGCCGGAGCGAGCGAATGGACTCGCTCAGCGATCCGCCGTGTCGAGCCAGATCGTGAACGGGCCGTCGTTGACGAGCTCGACCTCCATCACTGCGCCGAAGACGCCGGTCGCGACCGTCACGCCGAGCCCCCGAACCGCCTCGACGAATCGCAGGTAGAGCCGCTCGGCGATCTCCGGCGAAGCGGCCCCCGTGAACCCCGGCCGGCGCCCACGTCGCGTGTCCGCATAGAGCGTGAACTGGCTGACGACCAGTGCCGCGCCACCGACATCGAGCAGCGACAGGTTCGTCCGGCCCTCGGCGTCGTCGAAGATCCGGAGCTCGGTAACCCGCCGGGCGAGCGCTTCCGCGGTGGCCTCGTCATCGTGGGGCCCGACCCCCACCAGGATCACCAGCCCCGGCCCGATCTCCCCGACCACTCGGCCATCGACCCGGACCCGCGCGCCGGTCGTCCGCTGGAGGAGCGCCCTCACCGACCCGCCGGGCCGGCCGGGCGACTGCCCGGCATCGGCCGGAGCGTCTCCGGCGGCTTGACCCCGGACTCCGCGATGTAGCGCTCCCGCCAGCGGGCCGCCTCCTCGAGAAAGCGATCCCGGTCGGCGTCGTGGCGCTCGTGGGCCAGCGCCTCGGCCGAGGCGGGGATGAGCAGGTCGTAGTCCCGGACGCCGTCCGGGTTGAACTGGCCCGAGCCACGGAGTGGGATCACCGGGATCCCGCCCTGCTCGATGTCGCGCATGAACGACCAGGCGAGGTGCTTCGGGAGCTGGGTGAACATGACCATCGCGTCGCGCGGGATCGGCGGCTTGCCCTTGTTCAGGCGGTACTGGTAGCCCTCGTCCGCAAGCGCCCTGACGAGGCGGATCTCGCGGCCCATGTTCCGGCCCTTCTTCCAGAGCACGGATCCGACCACGAGGATGTCGACGCCGAGCCCGCCCACGAACTCCGCCGACTCCCGGTTCACCCCGCCATCGACGTGGACCTCGCCCGCGACCGGCGAGTGGGTCAGGAGCTCGCGGGCGGCGAGGAGCTTCTCGGCCGCGACGTCCTTCATGAAGCTCTGGCCCCCGAACCCGGGCTCGACGGTCATCACGAGGACGATGTCGAACAGGCCGCGATAGGGCTCGAGCGCCGACAGCGGCGTCTTCGGCTTCACCGCCAGGCCGGGCGCGCGGCCGGCGGCCCGGATCTTGCGGAGCGTTGGCTCGATCTGGGCCGGGTCGATCTCGACATGGAACGTCACCGAATCGCAGCCGGCCTCGAGGTAATCGTCGATGAACGGGAGCGGATCGGTGACCATCAGGTGCGCGTCGAGCGGGAGCTCCGTCCGTGGCCGGATCCCCTTGATCATGTTCGGCCCGAAGGTCAGGTTCGGGACGAAGTGGGCGTCCATCACGTCGATGTGGAAGCGGTCCGCGCCTTCCTTCTCGGCCCGCCGGATCGCGTACGCCATGTTCGAGAAGTCGGCGTCGAGGATGCTGACCGCGACGCGGGCCCGACCCGTGGCCACTACTCCCCCGCCCACCCGGTCGCGGCGGCGACCACGGCCTCGGGAACCTGCTCGGTGCTGCGCTCGCCGCGGAGGGCGTGGGCGCTCTCGTCGACGAGCCGCGCCCGGCGCCGGGCGACGACGGCCGGCGCCGGTTCGCCGGCTCGCTCGGCGGCCAGCTGGCCGCAGGCCGCGCCGATCTCCTGGCCGCGGTTTCGCCGGATCGTCGCGGTCACGCCGGCGTCCGCGAGGATGGTGGCGAACCGCTCGATCACCGCGTTGGCCGACGCCTGCCACGGGGTGTGGGCCACCGGGTTCATCGGGATCAGGTTGACGTGGGCATGGTCGCCGCGGAGGAGCTCCGCCATGGCGCGGGCGTCGATCTCGGTGTCGTTGATCCCGCCGATCATCGTCGCCTCGTAGGTCACCCGGCGGCCGGTCACCGCGGCGTGAGCCCGAGCGGCGGCCACGACCTCCGCGACCGGCCAGCGCCGGTTCAGCGGGACGAGGACGTCACGGAGCGGGTCGCGCGCGGCATGCAGCGAGACGGCGAGCGTGAACTGCGGGCCCAGCGCGGTCAGCCGCCGGATCCCGGGCACGACACCGGACGTGGAGACCGTGATGTGGCGGGCGCCCAGCCCGAACCGGCGCGGATCGTTCAGCGCGTCGACGGCCGCGAGGACACGATCGAGGTTGAGGAGCGGCTCGCCCATGCCCATGAAGACCACATTCGTCAGCCGCTTGCCGTCTGCGGCGAGACGCCGCGCGGCGTGGCGGACCTGGTCGACGATCTCGGCGGTCTCGAGATCACGCCCGAACCCGAGCTCGCCGGTCGCGCAGAACGGGCAGCCGACGGCGCAGCCGGCCTGGCTCGAGATGCACAGGGTGTGCCGCTCGCGCTGAGCGCCACGGGCCGGATAGTGCATGAGGACCGACTCGATCAGCGCGCCGTCGCTCAGGCGGTGGAGGCCCTTCTCGGTCAGGCCGCCGTCCGACAATCGGAGCTCGGTGTCGTCCACGGTGTCGAAGCGGAACGCATCGTCGACCGCGCCGCGGAGCGCCGCCGGCAGCGTCCGGACCTCCTCGATCGACGCGGCGGCCGAGCCCCACAGCGCATCCGCCAGCTGGCGGGCACGGTACGCGGGCTCGCCGCGATCCGAGAACCAGGCCGTGAGCTCGTCCATCGTCACGCCGGACAGGCCCGGACGCGGATCGCGAGCCGGAGCCGTCGGATCGGGAGCGATCGGGAGCGCGGGCACGAACCGAGTCTACGCGGGCTCGGCGGACGGGTCGGTCGCGTCGCCGTCGGTGTCGTCGACCGGGCTGTCGGCTGCGCCCACGAGGACGGCCCTCCCGACGTCCGCCGCGGATCCCCCGACGAGACGTCCCAAGGCCCCCGGGCGGCCCCGGACGTAGGCGTCGCCGCTCATCGGGCGGCTGCCCGCCGGCTGGACCTCGTCGAGGACGAGGCGGCCGGCGCTCGTCGAGAGCGCGAGTCCCGCCGCGTCGGGGACGAGCCGCCCCGGCTCGTCGTCGTCTTCCGAGCCCGTGACCGACGCCGCGAGGACGACGAGCCGGTCACCGTCGATCTCGAGGAAGCTGCCCGGCCACGGCAGATGAGCGCGGACCTGGCGCTCCAGGAGCTCCGCCGGAACGCGCGGGTCGAGGAGCCCGTCGGCCCGCCGGAGCGGCCGGGTCAGCGTCACGCCGTCGGTCGACTGCGGCACCGGCTCGATCTCGCCGGCCAGCCACGGGTCGAGCGAGCTCGCGAGGAGGCCTGCCGCGACGATCGCGAGACGCGCCTCGAGCGCGGGCGCTGTGTCGTCGGGGCCCAGCGACACGTGTTCGACCGCGATCAGCGGCCCGGTATCCAGATCGGTATCCATCTGCATCAGGCTCACGCCGGTCTCGCGATCGCCCGCGAGGATGGCGGCCGGGATCGGCGTCGCGCCGCGATGGCGCGGGAGGAGCGACGGATGGAGATTGAGGGCGCCGAACGGCAGCTCGAGGAGCTCACGCGGGACGATCTGGCCGTAATCGGCGAGCACGATCAGCGCGGGCTCGAGCCCGAGGATGTCGGCGAGGGCGGCCGGGTCGCGCAACCGTGCGGGCGTAAGGACGTCGAGCTCGAGCTCGTGCGCGGTTGATTCGACGGGCGTCGGTGTCTTGATCTGGCGCCGCCCGACGGGTCGCGGCGGGGCGGTGACGACCGCGACGACATCGATCGCGGGATGCGCGGCGAGCCGGCCGAGGATCGGCTGGGCGAACCGCCCGCTGCCGAGGAACACGGTCCGGACGCCATCGGCGGGCACCGCCCTCGCGGGGTCGGAAACGACGTCGGGGTCCGGCGTGCCGTCGGCGCTCGACCGATCGGTCACGCGAGAGCCCTTGCCGCCTCCCGGGTATGGGTCGGATGCTCGGGATCGCCGGCGTCGTCCGGATCGTCGTCGTCGTCCGCACCGACCGGGATCAGCTCGTCCATCGAGTCGAGGTAGTCGATGAAGAGCTTGCCGTCGAGATGGTCGAGCTCGTGCTGGAGGGCCCGGCCGAGCAGCCCGGAGCCCGCGACCTTGATCTTCTTCCCGAACCGGTTCTGGGCCACGACCCAGACCTTCTCGCGGCGCGTCACGTAGGCGTAGTAACCCGGCAGCGACAGGCAGCCCTCGAGGTCGCGATCGTCGCCCGAGGTCCGGACGATTCGCGGATTGACGAGCTCGTGGAGCGTGTTGGCGACCTCGATCACGCAGGCCTGGAGCGCCTCACCGACCTGCGGCGCGGCGAGGCCGACGCCCGGAGCGTGCCGCATCGTGTCGGTCATGTCGTCGAGCAGGCCGTGCAGGAACCGGCCGAAGCTGTCGACCGGCAGCCCCTTCAGGCGGAGGCGCGGGTCACCGAGGAGGACGATCGGGCGAACGCTCATGGCCGGGAGTATACCGATGGCCGGGGTCCCGGCCGGGCGGCGCCACCGGCGCTCGGCGTCGGACGGAATCAGTCGCGGGCGCCCTCCGCCGGCTCGTCCCGGGCAGCTTCCTCGATCGCATCGTCGGCTCCGATGACCGCGGTCGTCGTGCCGCTCGCCGTGTCAGCGTCCGCGACCGCCTCACCGGGATCGGCGGTCGCCTTGCTCCGCAGATCTGCCGCCCACGTCCGGGACCGGACCGCGAGCCGCTCGCTCGCATCGGCGGTCGCGTCGGCCGCCTTGTGGACGAGCGGACCCGCCCGATCCGCGGCCACGGCCGCGAGTTCGGCGGCCTTCGCCCCGATCTGGCGGACGACCGGTGCGGCCTGGGTCGCGACGTTGTCGATCATCGACTGGAGCTGACCGAGCATCCGCTCGGCGGCCGCGCGCGTGTCACCGGCCGCGGCCGGTTCCTGGTCCTCGGAGGTCCAGGCAAAGGTCTCGTCGGCGGGTTTGTCGCTCGATGCTCCGGCATTCACCGAGTCGTTGCCATTCGCGCCGCTGTCGCCGGCGCCGTCGTGCTGCTCGTCCATGGGGTCACCTCCGTGCGCGTCCGTTGGCCTGATTGTCACCCGGATCGGCCGGAGTCGCACCGGCGACACTCCACCCGCGGCCTCGCCGACGCCGATCAGAGGCGCGCCGCGGGCGGGACGGGCGGCGCGCCGTCGAGCTCGTTCTCGTCGACCGGATACGCGCCGAGCGAGAAGCCGAACTCGCTTCCGCCGCTGTCCCGCGGCTTCGCCCACATCCGGCCGCCCATTTCCGCGACGAGCCGGCGCGAGACGAACAGCCCGATCCCGGCGCCGGCCGCGTTGGCGGCCGTCAGAGGCGAGCGGTAGAAGAGCGAGAAGAGCTCGTCGACCTCGGTCGGCTCGACGCCCGGACCCTGGTCGAGAACGCCGACGCTGATCTCGCCGTCGGGCGCGTCATCGAGCGAGATCTCGACGAGCGAACCCGTCGGCGAGTACTTGGCTGCGTTCGAGACGAGGTTCCGGACGACCTGCTCGACATAC
>DASXTH010000246.1:0-12203 GCA_036505555.1 Candidatus Limnocylindrales bacterium
ACCGGCAACTCGGAGCTCATCCTCGACCGGAAGCTCGCCGAGAAGCGGATCTTCCCGGCCATCGACGTCCAGCGCTCCGGAACCCGCCGCGAGGAGCTGCTGCTCGAGGAGCCGGTGCTCAAGATGGTCTGGACGATGCGCCGGATGCTGTCGGCCGTCGGTACGAACGAGGGCATCGAGCTCCTGCTCAACCGCCTCGCGAAGACCGAGAACAACGTCCAGTTCCTCGGGTCGTTGACAAAGAGCCTCGAAGCCTAGGGCTGTCGCGCCGGATCCTCGCGCACCGAGGATCGCCCCACTCCCGCGCCGCGCGACTGCGTCCATCGCAACGCGCTTGCATTCGTCGCGCTGGGGTGGCGCTGGCTAGGCGCCGTCCGAGGACCGGAGCGAGCGCACTCGAGGGAGCGTAAGCGAGGACCGCAGCTGGCAACAACGCCAGCGTCGTTCCAGCGCGACAGCCGTGTTTGCGCCGGAGTTACGAGTCTGTTACGGTTCCGCGCGAAGTCGACAGCTCGCTGGAAATCTGCGGGCTCGGCCGCGGACAGAGACCCCCAGCTCGAAGACGCGACCTCCGGACGGTCCCCCGAAGCGCCCCATTCCCAGCGCTTTTCCCCATCCCCGCGTTGACCGTCCGGTCTCATCAGGAGACCGTATTGCGCAACGCAACGGTCGGTGTGCACCGCATTATTGCGCGCGTGCGCCCCGGCCCCGGCCACCGCTCAGCGGCGGCTGTCACGTTCCAGCGACGCAGCATCTCGATCGCGCGTGCCCTGCGCGCCGGATCGGCGCGCGGCTTCCGGCCATCCGGTGAGCGGCTCGTCTCGATCACCGCGGTCGGTCTCGTCGCCATCGCGCTCGCGCTGAGCAATATCGGCACCGACGGTGCTCGTTCCATCGGCCCCACGGGCAACACGAGTGGCGCAGGGAGCGAGCCGCGGATTGCGGTCGGCGGGGCGGTCACGGGTCTCGACAACGCGCCGCAGGGCGGGATCGACGATCGCTTCCCGGCCGGGCGCCTGGGCGCCGGCCTCGGCGCCCCGACCATCACCGACACGAGTGGTGGCGAGAGCCTCGGTCAGGACGGGCTAGCGACGATCGAGGGGCCGTTCAGCTCGGACGGGACCCTCATGAAGCCGGTCTCGGTCGACACGACCGTCGCCGATGGCTCGGAGCTCCTCCGCACGTACCGCGTCCGCTCGGGCGACACCCTGACCGGGATCGCTCGCAAGTTCCACGTCACGATGATGACCCTGTGGTGGGCGAACGACCTCAAGAGCAAGGACGACCTGAAGATCGGTCAAACGCTCACGATCCCGCCGGTCAGCGGCGTCGTCGTCACGGTCGGCGCGACCGACACCCTCGAGACCCTCGCCGCCAAGTACAACGCCGACCCGACCGACATCATCGAGGTCAACGGCCTGAACGACCCGATCCTTGTCGTCGGCCAGACGCTCACGATCCCCGGCGCCCGCTCCTCCGAGATCCCGACGCCGAAGCCCACCCAGCGCCCGACATCCCATTCCGGCGGCACGTCTCGCCCGCCGACCCAGTACACCGGTGGCAAGTTCCTCTGGCCGGTCGCGGGCGGCTACATCAGCCAGTACTTCCACTACGGCCACTACGCGATCGACATCGCGGCTGACATGGGCACCCGGGTCATGGCCGCGGCCGGCGGGGTCGTGATCTTCGCCGGCTGGAAGAACAACGGCGGCGGCTACCAGGTCTGGATCTCCCACGGCTCCGGGCTGTACACGACCTACAACCACATGATGTCGGTGTCGGTCGGGCGCGGCCAGCACGTCTCGCGCGGCCAGCAGGTCGGGCGGGTCGGGATGACCGGCAACGCGACGGGACCGCACCTCCACTTCGAGGTCTGGCGGGGGATGGTCTGGGACGGCGGCGTCCGGGTCAACCCGCTGATCTATCTCTGATCGTCTGACCGCCCAGCGTTGCGTCGTCGGCCAGGAGGAGGGCCGACGACGCGACGCGGGCCGGACGGTTCGAGCCCTCCGCGGTGGCCACTTGAGCCCCGCCCGCGACGGGTTCGGGCGGCCGGGTCGGACCGATCGAATGCGACAATCCCGCTGATGTTTCTCGACCGCGTCAAGATCTTCGTCAAGGCCGGCGCGGGTGGTGACGGTGCGGCGACGTTCCGGCGCGAGGCCCACGTCCCGCGCGGCGGACCCGACGGTGGCGACGGCGGTCGCGGCGGCTCGATCCATGTCCGCGTCGACCCGGGCCAGACCACCCTCCGGGATTTCCGTCACAAGCACCACTTCAAGGCGACTCCGGGCGGCCGCGGCGAGGGCTCACGCCGCCATGGCGCCGCGGGCGGCGACCTCGCCCTCGACGTCCCGCCGGGCACTGCGATCTACGACGACGAGACGGGTGAGCTGCTCGCCGACCTCGTCGCGGCCGGCCAGGTCGCGATGGTCGCAAAGGGTGGGCGCGGCGGTCTCGGGAATACGCATTTCAAGACTTCGACCCACCAGGCGCCGAAGCACGCCCAGAAGGGCGAGCCAGGCGAGGAGCGATGGCTCCGGCTCGAGCTCCGCTTGATCGCCGACATCGGGCTGGTCGGGCTGCCGAACGCGGGAAAGTCGACGCTGTTGGCGGCGCTCACGGCGGCCACGCCGAAGATCGCCGACTACCCGTTCACGACGCTCGAGCCGAACCTGGGCGTGCTCGAGCTGGCCGCCGACGATCCTGCCGGCGACGAGCGCCGGCCGACGATCGCCGACGTCCCGGGGCTCATCGAGGGTGCATCGAGCGGGGCGGGGCTCGGCCACGCGTTCCTCCGCCACGTCGAGCGGACGCGGATCCTGGTCCACGTCGTCGATGGCTCGTCCCGCGATCCGTCGTGGGACCTCGACGTCATCCGCGACGAGCTTCGGGCGCACGATCCGGCGCTCCTCGACCGACCGATCGTCGTCGCGTTCAACAAGCTCGACCGACCCGTCGCCGCGGAGGCCTGGCCGGCGTTCCGCGACGCCCGGATCGCCGAGGGCGCCGACCCCGCGGACCTGATCGCGATCTCCGCCGTCGAGCGGACCGGGCTGGCGACACTCCAGACGCGGATCGCCAACCTGCTTCCCAGCCTGGACGAGCTAGGCGCGCCACCGGAGCCCGCCGGGGTCGTGGTCCACCGGATCGAGGCGATGGGCGATGGGTTCAGCGTTGAGGCGCTGGAGGACGGCGTCTTCCGCGTTCGCGGGAAGCGGATCGAGCGGATCGCCGCCCAGACGAACTTCGACGTCGAGGAGTCGGCTGAGCGGTTCCAGCGCGACCTCGCCCGGCTCGGGATCGATGCCGAGCTGCGGCGAGCCGGGATCGAGCCGGGCGACCTGGTCCGGATCGGCGGGATCGAGCTCGAGTGGGAGGCCCTGCCCTGGGAGGAGCGATGACGCCGGCCGGTCGTGGAGACGGCCTGGCTCCGGTCCGGGCGGGCTCGATCGGAATCCTCGGGGGCACCTTCGATCCGTTCCACGTCGGCCATCTCGCCCTCGCCCGGGCGGCGCGCGACCAGCTCGGACTCGAGCGGATCCTCGTCGTCCCGGCGGCCGTCCCCCCGCACAAGCAGGACCGGCCGATCAGCCCGGCCGACGTCCGTCTGGCGATGGTCGCCGCGGGAACGGCCGGGGAGCCCCGCCTCGAGCCGAGCCGCCTGGAGCTCGACCGGCCCGGTCCGTCGTGGACCGTCGACACGCTCGCCGCCGTCGCCTCCACGGAGCGGGCCTCGGGACGCGAGCCCGATCTCACCCTCATCCTCTCGGCCGAGACGTTCGCCGGATTGCCGACCTGGCACGAGCCCGGTCGGCTGCTCGACCTCGCGAGGATCGCCGTCGGTCCGCGGGCCGGCAGTGAAGCACCCGAGCCGATCGGGATCGCGACGGCTTTCCCGGGGCGCGAGGATCGGATCGTCACGATCGATGCTCCGCGCATCGCGGTCTCGGCGTCCGACATCCGCCGGCGGGTCGCTGCGGGCGAGCCGGTGAACGGCCTCGTTCCGCCTGGCGTGGAGGAGGTCATCGTCGCCAACAGGCTGTATCGTCAGCCCGAGCCCCAGGAGGACCAATCGATCGTGACCGACCCCGCGCCCCTCGCCGCGACGCCCGGCGATCAGGTCGCTGTCCACGTCCCGCGCCCCGACGGCCTGCCCAGCCGTGACGCAGCCGCTGCCGCCGCCGCTGCGGCCGCCGCGCTCCCGGCCGCGGAGCGCCCGCCGCTCGATATCGCCCGGCGGATCGTCGAGCTCGCCGAGGACAAGAAGGCAGCCGACATCATCCTGCTCGACCTGACCGGTCTCACGACGCTGGCCGACGCCTTCGTGATCTGTTCCGGCGGCTCGGAGCGGCAGCTCGACGCGATCGCGGACGGGGTCGTCGAAGGGATGCGCTCAGAGAAGGTCCGGCCGATCGGGCGCGAAGGGACCCCGTCGTCGCACTGGGTGTTGCTCGATTTCGGGGCAGTCGTCGTCCACATCTTCACGCCGCCCGAACGCGACTACTACTCGCTCGAGAAGCATTGGGCGGAGGCACGGACGGTCCTTCGAGTCCAGTAGCGGCACGCTCCGACTGCCCCGGATGAGGCAGAGTCCCTAGTCCCTGTACCGACTTGGGGGCGGTACCGTCGGGTCATGTCGGGCCGTCGGAGCGGACCGCAGCATCGTGGCAGGTGGTCGATCGCTGATCGGCCCGGTCACGAGGCTCAGCAGAACCGCCGATGTCCCGCCTTCGCGAGCGCTGCCCCGGCTGCAGTCGCCGCCTGATCACGACCCGGTTCGACACGACGTTCCGGATGTCGGATCGGACGGAGCGGCTCTGCTTCGGCATCCCCGGCGGGCTGTGCGAGGACTGCCATCAGCTCTACATCGATCCCGAGCTGATCGAGCTGCTCGATCTGCGCGACGGCCGATGCGTCTTCGCCATCGAGAGTGATCTCGTGGTCCAGGAGCAAGCCTGGAGTTCCGCCGACTAGGCTGTCGCGCCTGGACGCCGCTCGCGCGACGAACGCGATGACGGGCTACTTCGCGACTGCGGCGTTCGGTCGGCCGACGTGATCGCTGATCCACAACGCGAACGCCAGGCGGTGGCCTGACTCGGTGTTGCTTCGGCCCGGCGCGCTCTTCACGACCGCGTCGAGCTCCAGCAGGCCATCCATCGCCGCGATCAGCTCGTCCGGGCGCCACTTCCGTGCCTGCTCCGCAAGACGCCGGGCACGGAACTCACTCTTGATCCCCATCGCGAGCGCTGCGGCCGCAAGGCTCTTCGCGCTCGCCATCCGGTCCTGCAGCTCCAGCAATTCGCGGATCCGGCGATGGAGGACGACGACGATGACCGGCTCCGGCATCGTCTCCGCGAGAAGTTCCAGCAGGGTCAACGCCTTCGCGGGCTCGCGTTCCGCCACCGCGTCGGCGAGGGCCCAGGCGCTGCCGGGGACCGCCTCGGCGACGAGCGCCTGGACGTCCTCGGGCGAGACCATTCCGCCAGGCCGGTACAGCGCGAGCTTGTCGAGCTCCATCGACGCCCGTCGCGTCTGATCGCGCCGCTCCGCGTCGCCCTCGCGGACGAACCCGCCGACACGACCGGCCAGCTCCTTTGCCGCGCCGACTCCCAGGCGGATCCCGCGGTCCCGGGCCTCGCTGTCGATCCAGGCCGCGAGCGCACCCTCCTTCGGCGATTCGATCCCGCGCACGACGCCGCCGGCACCGCGGATCGCCTCGGAGAGCTTCGTCTGGGCGGGCCGTCTTGCGCCGCTCGGGCTCTGTTCGACGAACACGAGCGCATTGCCGTCGGCGACGAGCGCGATGAGCCCGAGGAGTGCGTCCCGATCCTCGGTCCGGACCGTCAGCGCGCCCGGGTTCGTGACGACCGCGAGCGTCCCGCCGCCGAACATCGCCGCCGTCGCCACCCGGCCGTGGACCTCGCCGATCTGGGTGGCGGCCGCGTTCCGCGAACCGCGCAGATCCCAGCGCTCCAGCGGCTCCCCGCCTGCTGCGACCTCGACCGCGAAGGCCTTGACCACGCGATCGATCGTCAGGTCGTCGTCGCCGAAGAAGTACGCGACCCGGGCGGTGCTCATTCGCCCGATGGTATCCCGCAGCTGAACTCGCCGGCCGGACCGCGGAGGAGGGGCACAGGCAACGGGTCGAGACCGGCGATCTCGGGACCGACGACCGGGCGGGCGGCCGCGGCCACCCGTGCCCCGCTCGTCCACACCGCGATCGTCCCATCGGCCTCGATGGTCACCGCCACCGATCCGTCGGTGTCCGTCCGGAGCACGCGCGCCCCGGTGGCCCGAAGACGCTCGATCGTCGAGCGCGCGGGATGCCCGTATGGATTGTCGGCGCCCGCCGACACGATCGCGACCTTCGGTTGGACCGTATCGAGGAACGCCGGCGTCGAGGCGGTGGCGCTGCCGTGATGGGCGACCTTGAGGATGTCGATCGGCGGCAGGCCGCGTTGGGCGAGGAGCGGATCGACGTCGTCCTCGACGTCCCCGGTCAGCAGGAACCGCCGCCCGGCGACCTCGCCGAGGAGGACGATCGAGACGTCGTTGATCCCGCGCCCGCCGTCTGGCGGTTCCCGCGGGACGCGGTCCGGATCGGGCCAGAGGACCTGCAGCCGGATGTCGTCCAAGGCGATCCGCGCGCCGGTCCGCAGGATCATGTCCGGCGGCGCCGAGGGCCCGCGGAGGTCTCGGGCGAATGCCCCGTAGCCCGGACCGGGACCCCGCATCCCCGTCTCGTAGACACGTCCGACGCGGTAGCGCTCGAGCAGGATCGGCAGCCCCGCGACGTGGTCCTCGTGGGGATGCGTGAGCACGAGGACGTCGAGCCGCCGATCCCATGGCGGCAACCGCCGATCGAGCTCGATCAACAGCCGATCGGGGTCGGGGCCGCCGTCGATGAGCATCCGCGCCCCGCGGCCGCCCTCGACGAGGATCGCGTCGCCCTGGCCGACGTCGAGCACGGTGATCCGGGTGGCGCCGTCGGTTCGGTGGGCCGACGCCAGTGTCAGGCCGCCGACGGCGACCACGAGGCCCAGGATCGCGAGGCGGCTGACGTGACCTCGGGCCGCCGCCGAATGCCCCGAAGACGCCGGCTCCGCCGCGGGTTGCTGGCGCGGTGCCGCACGCCCTGTGCCTCGGCGATGACCGCGACGACGGACGAGAACGATCGAACCCGGAACGATCACGACCGCGATCGCCGTGATCGTCGTCCACGGCGGCGCGAGCGTGGCGCTCGCGATCGGCAGTGCCGCGCCGGCCCGCACGATCGTGCACATCGCGGTGAGCAGGCCCCAGGCCGGGAGCCCGAGCAGCGTCGCCACGATCCCGGGACCGCCGAGCACCGCGATCGCACCGCCAAGGAGGGCGAGCAGCGCGGCCGCCATCGCCGGTGCGACGAGCGGCACGATCAACAGGTTGATCGCCGGTGAGATGATCGCGAGCCGGCCGAACGTGGCGAGGACGACGGGTAGGGTCGCGGCCTGTGCGGCGAGCGAAATGCCGAGCGACTCCGCGAGCCAGCTCGGCAGCCGGCCGCCGGCGAGCGACCGAAGCCATCGATCGAGCCGGTCGGCCCAGGCCAGGATCCCGGCCGTCGCCAGCGTCGAGAGCTGGAAGCCGGCATCGCGCACGAGATCGGGATCGACAAACAGGAGGATCGCGGCGGCCCACCCGAGGGCCGCAGCGGCACGGCCAGCGCGCCCGCTCTCGCGCGCGAGCAGCACGACGCCGGCCATCGCCGCAGCCCGCACGACCGACGCCGATGCGCCGGCGAACAGGACGTAGGCGATGATGGCCACGGCGAGGATCAGCGACCGGCGCCGTCGTCCGAGTCGTCCGGCGAGCGCGGCGACCGTCGCCGCGACGATCGCGATGTTCCATCCGGAGATCGCGACGACGTGGCTCGCGCCCACGGTCGTGAAGTCGGCGGCCAGATCGCGATCGACCCGATCCCGGAGCCCGATGACGATCCCCGCGGCGAGTCCGGCCTCCGGCTCGGGGATTGCGGCGGCGAGCGCATCGCCCGCGCCGCGCCGGAGGCGCTCGAGAGCGGCGGCAGGACCACCCGCAGCTCCGGTGACGGTCAGGGTTCGCGGCCGGATCGTGGCGACGACGCCGGTGCGGTGGAGGTAGTCGCCGTACGGGCCGTCGGGCGGTGGCTCGAGCGCGCCGTCGACCTTGATGATCGACCCCGGCTCGATCTCGGGGTAACGCGGCAGGGTCGCCGCCACCCGATACATGGCGTCCCTTGCGCTGATCACGATCGTCGCGACCTGCTGCCCGTCGCGGTCGGATCCGCGTGCCTCCACAACGGCGCTCCACGGCCCGCGTCCCTCCGGAAGCCGTGGGTCCGCCAGGTCCGGACTCGCCGCGAGGAAGATGCGGAGCGCGATGGCGAGCGCGCCGAGGGCCACGGGCAACAAGGCGCGCAGCGCCGGAACGGTGCGGCCCGCTGGCTCGCCGGCGGTGCGGCGCGCGCCGGCGAAGCCGAGCGCGATCACACCCGCGGCCATCGCCGTCACCAGTGAGCCCGCGCTCGGCGTGACGAGCGCCGCGAGGACGGCGCCGATCGCGAGCCAGCCGCTCGCACTCATCGGACGACAACGAGGTCCTTGATCTTGTCGAAGGTCGCGGCGCCGACGATCTTGCGGGTCCGCAGGTCCTCGACGGTGCTGAACGTCTGTTCCTCGCGTGCGGCGACGATCTTCCCGGCCGTGACCGGGCCGATGCCGGGCAGTGCGTCGAGTTGCTCGATCGTGGCGTGGTTCAGGTCGACGGGGCCGCCGGCGGGCGATCCGCCTGATCCGCTGCCGCCGCGCCCGCCATCGCCGCCGCCCGCGGCGCCCGACGGATCCGGGTCGCCGCGGGAGGGGACGACCACCTGATCGCCGTCCTTCAATAGCGCCGCGAGGTTCAACACCTGGGCCACCCGGTCCGTGGCGACGCGGGGTCCGTAGCCCCCTGCTGCGGTGATTGCGTCTGCCACGCGCGAGCCGGCCGGTAGGCGCACGACACCAGGGCGCAGCACCGCGCCCTGCACGTCGACGACGAGCGTTCCGCGGCCGACCGGGGCGCCCGACCTGTCCGCAAGGCCGCCGACCGCGTCGGATGCTCCGGCGATGGGAGCTCCGCCCTCGACGAGCACGACGCCGTGCCCGCTCGAGATGACGAGCCAGACGGCGACGACCCCGATCAGCAGCGCGGCCGCCGCGATCCCGAGCGTCAGCGGTCCCAGGGCAAGCAGGCGGTTCGATGCCCCTGTCGGCGCGGTAGCGGCGGCTCCGGCCGCCGAGGCGGCGGCCGGCGTGACGTCTTCGATGGCGCGCCACGGCGCCGCCGACTGGTCCATCGAACCTCCGAAATCGCGTTTCGCGGGGCGGCGGCGGGCCGCGGCGGGCAATGGCGGCGGAACCTGAGGCGGACAGCACGACGCCCCGCGACGTTGGGGGCACTTCCGACGTCGGCGGGGCGTCTTCGCGAACTCTAGCGGCCGTGACTTATCTGCCGATTAGCTGCGAGCCATCTCTCGGTTCCTGGCATGGGCCCGGCCCACGACTGCGACTGCCCTGCACGGCCCCAGACTCTCCACAACCGCATTGACTTGGCCTTGGGAACGGCGTAATAAGGGTGCTCCTGCGCCAATTGGTCCGAAGGCCCCGGTCGCCATCCACGATCGGCCTCATCTTTCATCCATCCCGGATGTGAGGGGCCTTGACAGGGGGGACCAGATGATCAGGGCGACGGCGCGCGTGCAGGCGCGCGCGCGCGAGCTGGGCGTCCCGCTTGCGTTCTCCCGTGGAGTCGACCGAATGATCGACCGGGAGGGTGCGCCTATGGCTCACTGACCGTGACTTGCTCCGGGCGGCGGCGTCGGTGCCTGCCGCCCCGTGCGGATCCGGACGCGTCGAGATCCGCTGATCACATGCGTCTTCGATCGTGCCTCGGGGACCGAGGGGAGAATCGCATGACCCGAACGATACGAGCCACAGTGGCCGCGATCTTGATGCTGAGCCTGTGGGTGACGGCGGTCTCCGCCGGCAGCCCGCACTTCATCAAGAGTGCGACGACCATCACCGTGTCGGGGAACACGCTGACGGTCAGCGGCAAGGAGGCCGGGCTCGGCGACGAGGAGCAGATCCATGTCGTCCTGACCGCCGAGGCCCAATGCATCAACCCCGGGGACCATCACCCGCGGGCTGCGAACAAGGCAAGCTTCTCCAGCGCGGGCGACTTCCCTGTCCAGAACGGTAAGGCCGACTTCAGCTTGACCGTGACAGCGACGTTCCAGCCGGATTGTCTGCCTCCGATGTCCCTCGAATGGATCAGCGTCACGCTCGAGGACACGACCAACGGGCTGACTCTCGTGATCAAGCTCTGAACCCGCGCGGATTCCGGCTGACTCCGGAACCGCGCACGGACAAGCGAAGGACCCTCGAGGCTTCTCGAGGGTCCTTCCCGTCCAGGTGAAGTTGCGCCGGCAAGGACGGATGTCGGGGACCTGGCGGATCAGGGAGTCGTCAACGGCGCACGAACGGCCTCGGCATCCGCCGCGCGGGCGACCGCGATGGCCGTCCGCGCGATGGCCCGCCGGAGCCCGCCGGTTCGGGGCTCGCTGGTATTGGCGAGTGCGGCCAGGCGCTCGGCGCGGGCCTCGGCGGCACGCTGCTCAGCAAGGTCGAGAGCGAGGAAGACGTAGAAGTTGGCGGACTGCATCAAGGTGTTCTCCGGTCGGAACGGCGAGGTCGAAAGGTCAGCGAGCGTGGTCGTCGCCGATGGAATCGCGGCTGTCGACGCCCCACGCGGTTGCGGCCATGTCGAGACCGATGAGTGCGGCGAAGATCGCCGTGAAGACGATCAAGATGTCCATCAGGTTCTCCCGAGGTCCGGTCTCGTAACCGGTCTATCGGCTCGTTCTGGTTACTGCGTAACTCTACCGTCTTGCGCGTAACCTGTCAAGGGTTGTACAGTGGTTACGTGACACGCACGACAACCACGAAATCTCTTGCTCACAGGCCCCCCGCGAGCGATCACGCGCACGACGCGGTGCCGCTCGAGACTGCCTTCGACTTCCTGAACACCCTCGAGCTCGAGAGCGGTGCACTCGTCGAACGGCTGACCTCGCTCGATACGGCGGCGGACTGGCTCGCGGATGCTGGTGTCGTGCCAGACGCGACGGCCATCACCCGGCTCGCTCGCCGCGCGGCCGACGAGGCCACCGTCCTCGACCGCCTCGTCCGCACCCGGACGGCGCTCCGCGACGTCGCTCATGCCGTCGCCCACGAGGAAGCACCGACGCGCACCGCGATCGAGCAGGTGAACCAGGCCCTCGCCGGCCGTGAGCGGATCGAGCTCGTCGCTGCCGCCGACGGCGTCCGGCTCGGGCACAGCCATGTCGGCGATGCGGTCGACGACGTCCTCGCTCGGATCGCCGAGCCGATCGTCCGTGAGATCGGCAACGGCCATGACGACCGGATCCGGATCTGCGCGAACGACACCTGTCGCTGGCTGTTCTACGACGAATCGCGCGGCGGCCGCCGTCGCTGGTGCGACATGGCTACCTGCGGCAACCGGGCGAAAGCCAGACGCCACCGGGAGCGGCAGCGCGAGTCGGACGAGGTCGCCGCTCGCTAGGATCGGGGCATGGCCCGCTCAGCGCGCGCGTTCGTCCGCCGCCAGACACACCTTCGACCGGTCCCCGGCCTCGCCGGCTTGCGGCTTCATCTCGCCGACGATGTGCTGCCGCTGTGGCACGCGGTCCAGGTCGAGACCGCAGATCCGGATGCCGCCCTCCCGTACTGGGCGTTCGCCTGGTCGGGCGGGCTCGCGCTCGCGCACTACCTCCGCGACCACCCAGAAGCGGTAGCCCGTCGCGCCGTCCTCGACCTCGCGTCGGGCTCCGGGCTCTGCGCAATCGCTGCCGCTCAGGCCGGGGCCACGTCGGTCGTCGCCACCGACATCGACCCGTTCGCGGCCGAGGCGATCGGGCTGAACGCCCGAGCCAACCGTCAGCGGGTCTCGGTGATCGGGCGCGACATTCTCGATGACGAGCCTCCCGAGGTCGACCTCATCCTCGCCGGAGACATCGCGTATGAGGCCGCCTTCGCCGACCGGGCGTTCCGCTGGCTCCGCGAGGCCAGAGCTCGCGGTGTCGAGGTCCTCGTCGGCGATCCCGCGCGACGCTACCTACCGGTCGA
>DASXTH010000247.1:0-2565 GCA_036505555.1 Candidatus Limnocylindrales bacterium
GGATCGACCCGATCACCGCGATCCTCGACCATGTCGAGCGCTCGACCGATCTGGACGTCGTGGCGATCACCGATCACGAGCGCGTCGACGCGGCCCTCGCCGCCCGGCGGATGGCCCGCGAGCTCGAACACCGCGCCGAGATCGTCGTCGGCGAAGAGGTCTCGACGCTGGGCGGCCACCTGCTCGCGTTGTTCATCGAGGAGCGGGTCCGGCCGTTGCGCAGCCTGCGGACGACGATCGGCGAAGTCCACGAGCAGGGCGGACTCGCGATCCCGGCCCACCCGCTCGTCCCGTACCCGCTCTGCGCCCAGGGCTGGGTCCTGCGGCGGCTCCTGAGCGACGGCGACCCGCGGGTCCGGCCCGATGCCATCGAGGCGTTCAACCCGACGATGTTCGGGCGACCGTGGCACGGCAGGGTCGTCCGGTTCGCGGCCGAGCACGGCCTGACAACGGTCGGCAACAGCGACAGCCACGAGGCGGCGACGATCGGCTCGGGCTGGACGACATTCCCGGGCCGGACGGCCGAGGACCTCCGGGCGGCGATCGTCGAGGGCTTGACCCATCACCACGGCTCGTTCCACGCGACCGGCGGCCAGGTCTCGACGTTCGGGCGGCAGCTCCGCAAGTATTCGCAGGACGCACGGGCCGTCGTCGGCGGCAAGGTCCGGCGGGACGGCACCGGCCGGGACCTCGGCTACCCGGGCGGCCGCCACCGCCCTCCGCGGTTCGAGGAGGCGTGGCTGGAGCGGCGGACAGCGCCATCCGACCGCCACGAGGCCCCGGACACCGCGCAGAATCCACCTCGATGAAGATCGGGCTGGTCTCGCCGTACGTCTACCCGTTGCCCGGCGGCGTGACCCAGCACGTCCGCTACCTCTACGAGAACCTCCGGCTGCGCGGCCATGACGTCCGGATCATCACCTCGTCACACGGGCTGCAGCGGGCATCCGAGGGCGACATCATCCGGATCGGGAAGGGCTTCTCCCTGCCGGTCAACGGCTCGGTCGGGACGATCACGCTGTCGCCGCGGTTCGTCTCGCAGGTCCGCGACATGCTTGAACAGGAGCAGTTCGACCTTCTCCACTTCCACGAGCCCTTCGTCCCCTTCCTCTCGCCGATCGTGCTCCGCCTGTCGACGAGCGTGAACGTCGCGACGTTCCATGCGTACGGCGGCTTCTCTCCGTCGTACGAATTCGGAAGCAAGGTCATGGGCGGCGAGGCGGCCCGGCTCCACGGCCGGATCGCGGTCAGCGGCGCGGCGAAGCACTTCATCGAGCGCTATTTCCCGGGCGAGTACAAGGTCATCCCGAACGGCGTCGACGTCCACGCCTTCCAGCGCGCGGTGCCGCTTGCCCGCTGGCAGGATGGGACACGCAACCTCTTCTTCGTCGGCCGGTTCGAGCCGCGGAAGGGCCTGCTCGAGCTCCTCAAGGCCTACCGGATCCTCCGCAAGACCGGCTGCGACTGCCGCCTGCTCGTCGCCGGCGCCGGGCCGCTCGGGAAGGAAGCGCGGCGGTACGTCGCGACGCGCCGGCTGAAGGGCGTCGAGTTCCTCGGCCGCGTGGGCGACGAGGAGAAGGCCCAGCTGTTCAAGACGGCCGACGTCTACATCTCGCCCGCGACCGGTGGCGAGTCGTTCGGGATCGTCCTGCTCGAGGGAATGGCCGCCGGGACCGCGATCGTGGCCTCGGACATCCACGGCTACAAGGGCGTCGTCCGGCGTGGGCGCGAGGGCCTGCTGGTGCCGCCGCGGGAGCCGAAGGAGATCGCCGCCGCGATCGCCCGCCTCCTCCGCGACGACGAGCTCCGGGCCGCGATGGGCGAGGCTGGTCGCGTCCGGGCCGAGGAATTCAGCTGGGAGCGCGTGACCGCGAAGGTCGACGAGTACTACGGCGTCGTCATCCGCCGCCTGGCCGCACGTGACAGCCTGCCGGCGGGCTTCCACGCCCCGATCCCGCCGTCCCCACGCGTCCCGGTCTCGCCCGTCTCAGCCTCGGCGGCTGAGATCGAGCTCGACGTGGCGCCGGATCCCATCGTCGCCACGCCAGGCTGACGCCGCCCGCGGCCGACCACGGTCCGAAAATCGTTCGTCGCCGGCGGTGACGTCCTGGACGCGCCTCGGCTGCGAAGTCGGAGTGCGAAACCGGCGATCTGGCGTGTCCGTCGGAGGTCGTCGCCCACGGCTGACGATTTCGGAAACGCCGGTACGCGAGCGCCCTACGCTCAGTCGCCCGCGCCCCCGCCCGCGCCGCGTGGCCAGCCCGCGCCCAGCTCGGCGCCGTCCCGCTCGTCCGCAAGGCGTTCCGCGAGCGCGAGGCGCCAGACCCACGCCGAGTAGCCCACCACGAGGCAGAGGAACACGACCGACGCGCCGAGCAGGAGCGGCACCGGCCCGAACAGCTCGATCTTCGCCTTCGACGCGACGTTGTTGATCGGGAACTGGAACGCGTACAGGTAGGTCGGGAGAACCCCCTGGTAGGGGTTCGCGATCGCCGTCGGCAGCGGCAGCGCGCTGAAGTTCGGGTAGACGACGACGAACCAGCCCACGATCGCGACGATCGCGCC
>DASXTH010000248.1:0-3458 GCA_036505555.1 Candidatus Limnocylindrales bacterium
CAGTGGCACAACTACCCGGACATGTGGAACGCCCTGCCGTTCGCGACGTTCTTCCTGAACTCGATCAAGCTCGCCGCGCTCAACACGGTCGGCCAGCTGATCAGCTGCTCGATGGCGGCGTTCGCGTTCGCCGCGCTCCGCTTCCGCTTCCGGGAGCCGCTCTTCGCGATCCTGCTGGTGACGCTGATCATCCCGTTCCAGGTCGTGCTCGTTCCGAACTTCATCCTGTACCGCCTGCTGCCCCATCCCATGAGCACGAGCGGGAACTGGATCGGCACGCAGGAGCCGCTGTGGGTGGGGGCGTTCCTCGGGGGAGCGTTCGGGACGTTCCTTCTTCGTCAGTTCTTCCTCGCGATCCCGAGCGAGCTCGGCGACGCGGCTCGGGTCGATGGCGCCAACCCCTGGCAGATCTACCGGCGGATCTACCTGCCGCTCGCGAAGCCGGCCCTCGCGACCCTGGCGATCTTCACGTTCATGTGGAGCTGGAACGACCTCATCGACCCGATCATCTACCTGCGCGACATCGAAACCCTCACGGTGACGGCCGGGTTGTCGCTGTTCCAGGGCCAGTACGTGGGGCGTTGGCCGCTCCTGATGGCCGGCGCGCTCGTCAGCGTGGTCCCGATGATCATCCTGTTCGTCGTCGCCCAGCGGCACTTCGTCCGGGGGATCGCGCTGACCGGGATCAAGGGATGAGCGCCCCCGCGATCTCGCGTCTGCCGCTGTATCGGCAGATCGAGGAGGATCTCCGCCAACGGATCCGGAGCGGCGCGCTCCGCCCGGGCGCGAAGGTCGCGACGGAGCCAGAGCTGATGGCCCAGTACGCCGTCAGCCGGGCGACGGTCCGCCAGGCCCTGGGCGGGCTCGTCGCCGAGGGCCTCCTCGAGATCCGGCGCGGGCTCGGGACGTACGTGACGGCGCCGCGCTTCGAGCACACGATCGGGGGGTTCTACTCGTTCAGCCGCGAGATCGAGCGGCACGGGCTGCGGCCCGCAACGACCGTGCTCGATCTCCGGACGCAGCCTGCCGCGGACCTGGTCGCGGAGGCGCTCGGGATCCCGGTCGGAACCGCGGTGGTCGCGCTACGCCGGCTGCGGCTGGCCGGCGAGGAGCCGCTCGTCGTCGAGACGAGCCACCTGCCCGCGGCACGGTTCCCGGGCCTCGAGACGGTCGACTTCTCGCAGGTCCGCCTATACGACACGCTCATGCGCGGGTATGGCTGCCGCCCGACCCGCGCCCGCGAGACGTTCGAGCCGATCCTCCTGACCGCCGACGAGGCCGCCCTCCTCGATCAGCGCCGGGGCGAGCCGGCGCTGCGAGTCGACCGAACCGCCTTCGACCAGGACGACGTGCCGATCGAGTTCTGCCGGAGCACCGTGCGCGGCGATCGTTACCGGTATTCGGTGGAGCTGCGCGATCGATGAGGTCCTTCGACGAGCTGCTGACCTGGCGGGAGAGCTCCACGACCGCCGACGCGATCCGCGCCGCGGTCACGGCCGCCGGCGGTGCGCCGAGCGGGCTGCTGGATCTGCTCGCGGACGCCGAGCGGATCGTCGTGACGGGCGCTGGTTCGTCGTACTACCTCGCCCAGTCGACCGCCGCGGCGGCGCGGCAGCTCCTCCACAAGCCGGTCCAGGCGGCACCACTGTCGGAGTTGATCTTCCGGCCCGGCGGCGTGCTCGTCGGCGGGCCGCTGGCGGGCGGCGACGGTCGTTCGAGCGGCTTGTCCGGGTCGGCCGCCTCGACCGGCGCGAACGATCGCGAGCCGGTCGTGGTCATCTCCCGCTCAGGCTCGACCACCGAGGCCGTCAGCGTCGTCGAGCGGATGCGAGAAGCCGGTCATCCGACGATCGCGGTGACGTGTCGCCAGGAGAGTCCCCTGGCGACCCTCGCAACGTGGACCCTCGTCTCGCCGGCCGGCGACGAAGCCGCGATCGTGATGACCCGCTCGTTCGCGAGCATGCTCGCCCTCGTCCTCGGCGTCGTTGGCCGGGCGGCCGGCGACCGGGCGGTCGTCGACGACCTGGCTCGCGCCGGTGGCCACTGGGCCGAGGCGGCCGCGGCCGCGGCGGTCGGACGCCGGCTTGGCGCGACGAGCTGGAGCCGCGTCGTGGTCCTCGGCGGCGGTCCCGCGTCCGGGATCGCCGCGGAATGGGGCCTCAAGCTGACCGAGACCAGCCAGATCCCGACGAACACCTACGAGCCCCTCGAGTTCCGCCACGGGCCGATCTCGGTGTGCGAACCGGGGACGCTCGTGGTGGGCCTGGTCGGTGGGGCCGGTTCGGCCGAGGAGGTCGCGGTCCTCGGCGAGGCCGTCGACCTCGGCGCCACGACGTGGCTGATCGCCCGTGACGAGGACGAGGCGCGGGGGGCCCCTGGTGAGGTCAGCCTCGTCGGTCGCGGGCTGCATCCGATCGCCCGCCTCCCGCTGCTCCTCCACCCCGGGCATGCCCTCGCGCTCTCGATCGCCCTGGCCCGCGGCCGCGATCCGGACGCCCCGCGCCATCTCGGCCAGGTCGTCATCCTGCGATCGGAATGACCAGTGACGGGCTCCGCCTGGCTGACTACCGGCCCCGCTCGCGCCTCCGCCGGCCGGTGCACGAGGTCCGCCGACCGCGGGTTCCCGCGATCGACGCGCACAACCATCTCGGCCCGGCGTTCGGGGGCGAGTGGGCCGCGGCGGCCCCGGCCGAGCTGGTAAGGGTCCTCGACGAGGCGGGAATCGAACGGATCGTCGATCTCGACGGTGGCCACGGCGCTGCACTCTCGGCCGAGATCGAACGCTGGCAGACCGCGCTTCCGGATCGAGTGACCGTCTTCGCCGGGCTCGACTACGACCGCTGGGCGAGCGATCCGGACTTCGGCGCGGCCGAGGCCGAGCGCCTGCGGGATTCGGCCCGCCGCGGCGCGCGCGGTCTCAAGGTTTGGAAGGTCCTCGGGCTGCGGGCGCGCGATCCCGACGGCCGGCTGGTCGCGGTCGACGACAAACGACTGGATCCGCTCTGGACCACGGCTGCGGAGCTGGACCTCCCGGTCGTCATCCACGTCGCCGATCCGGTCGCCTTCTTCGACCCACTCGATCCGACGAACGAGCGCTGGGAGGAGCTGCTCGCCCATCCCGACTGGCACGCCTGGCCGACGCGCCGTGTCGATGAGCCGGATGATGCCGCGGTGCCGCCGTTCGACGAGCTCCTCGGCGCCTTCGGGCGCCTGATCAGGCGCCACCACCGGACGACGTTCGTCGGTGCCCATGTCGGCTGCGCCGCCGAGGACCTCGACCTGGTCAGCCGTCTGCTGGATGCGAACCCGAACCTCAGCGTCGACATCGCCGCACGGATCGCCGAGCTGGGCCGCCAGCCGTACACGAGCCGGGAATTCTTCCTGCGCCACGCGGACCGCATCCTGTTCGGCATGGACCTGGCCCCCGATCCCGACGAATACGCAATCCACTATCGGTT
>DASXTH010000249.1:0-9898 GCA_036505555.1 Candidatus Limnocylindrales bacterium
TCGACACCGATCGCCGACCGGAGGTGGTGATGCGACTCAGCGACTGGCGAGCAGCCGCGCCCGCGAAGGACGCCGGCGGACCCAAGGTTGCCGCCGTCGTCGACCCGGTCCTCACCGCGCTCGGGGCGGAGCCTGACCCCCACGCGTGGGTTGCCTGGGGCGACGATCCTGGCAGCCGGTACACGATCTTCGTCCCGACCGACCAAGGGCTGATCTCCTGCGTCGTCCGGGTGAACGTGGCGGGCGAGGGCCCGCGGGCGACCACGAAGCTGATCCGTTGGAACCGCGTGTCGATTGGCGAGCTCGGCATCGAGACCCAGGGCGGCCACCGGATGCTCAGCTTCCAGCTCGAGTCGCAGGTCATCCGGGGCGTCGACGACGAGGCCGATCGGGCGGCCGCCTTCGCGGTCCGGGTCATCGCCGCGATCGACGGCCGGCCACTCGCGGCAGTCGTTGAGACCCGCGCGCGACGGGCGCCCGCGGCCGGCGGGCGGTCTCCGGCCAAGAGCGGAAGCGGCGCCGCCAGCGCTCGCAGCGCCGCCGCCGCCCGCGCCGCGTCCAAGTCGCCGGCCACCGGCCGGTCGAAGGCCCCGTCCAACGCCAGGGGCTGACTCGGCCGTCCAACGCCGGGCGCCGATCCAGGCCGTGATCTTCGATCTCGACGGCGTGATCGTCGACTCGGAGATCTGGTGGGACGAGGTCCGGCGCGACTTCGCCAAGGCCCACGACCGGGACTGGACGCTCGACGATCGGCATGCGGTCATGGGCGCGAACTCACGCCAGTGGTCCACCACGATCCGCGACCGGCTCGGGCTCGACCTGACAGCCCCCGAGATCGAGGATGCGATCGTCGACGGCGTCGTCGAGCGCTATCGGCGGGAGGGTCCACCGACGATCAATGGCGCGGTCGAGGCGGTCCGGCGAATCTCCGCTCGGTGGCCGACGGCCCTCGCGTCGTCGTCGCACCGGCGGGTGATCGAGGCCGCCCTCGCGGCGACCGGGCTGGAGGACGCCTTCCGGGCCGTGGTCTCGTCCGACGAGGTGGACCACGGGAAGCCCGAGCCGGACGTGTTCCTCGAGGCGGCGCGGCTTCTCGGCGCGGACCCGGCGCGCACGCTCGTCGTCGAGGACTCGCTGAACGGGCTCCGCGCCGCGAATGCGGCCGGGATGACAACGGTCCTCGTCCCGAACCACTCGGTCCCGCCGGCGGAAGGGTCCGAAGCCCACGCCGACGTCGTGGTCGAGACGCTGCGCGATCTCGATCCGGATGCCATCACTGACGACAGCCCCGCGTCGGCGGGTCCGCGAGCCAACGATCCCCAACCGCTTCGCCGCCCGACCGGGCCACACGGCACCGACGGCCTGCACCCGTTCCGGCGGACCCTCCGGGCGTGGGTCTCGCGGATCGCCTCCTGGGTCGTTGCCCGGGCGTACCTGCGCCTGCGCCTCGAGGGCCGCGATCGGCTGCCGCGCACGCCCGCGATCTACTGCTTCAACCACCTCAACTGGGCCGACCCATTCATCCTCATGGCGATCCTCCCGTTCCGTCCGCGTCTGACGTTCTTCGGGCCCAAGGAGGAGGACATGTCGGTCGGCCCGCGGAACCGGCTGATGACCTGGACCGGGGCGACGATCCCGTACCGGCCCGGCAAGAACAACCTGATCGAGGCGACGCGTCGGGTCCACGCCGTCATCGCGGCCGGCGGCGTCATCGCCATCGCGGGGGAGGGGCGGATCCAGCCATCCGAGTCGCGGCTCGGGCCGCTGAATGAGGGCGCCGCGTACTTCGCCCTCCGCGAGCAGGTGCCGCTCGTGCCAATCGCGATCCACGGAAGCTCCTGGCTCGGGTTCGGGCGTCGCGTCCGGGCGGTGATCGGCGAGCCGATCGCGCCGACGGGCCGGCCGAACCGCGAGAACGTCGACGCCTTGACCGCCGAATGCTGGCGCCGGCTGCACGAGCTCGTTCGGGACGAGCCGGATCAGCCGCGGCCGGGACCGATCGGCCGGCGGATTACCGAGATCTTCAACGACTGGCCCGAGGGCGATCGGGCGGCGGCCGAGGCCGCGGCCGCCCACGACGTCGAGCCCGACCTGAGCGGACCTAGCGAGCCTGAGAGGACCTGAGCCTCGGGCGGTCTGGCATACTGCGGCCGTTCCCCGCAGTCAGGAGGCCCCGTGACGACAGCCGGCCTGTCGGCCGACCCGATCGAGTACCGCGCTCGGCTCGTCGAGCAGAGCGACGACCAGATCGACGCCTGGGCGGCCGAGATGATGCGCGACGTCGCGATCCGCCGAGGCGTCATCAAGGTCGTCGCCGACTTCCGCAGGGCCGCGCGGCTCGATGAGAGCGAATTCGAACGGGTGTTCGCTTCTGGCGGCGGGCCGCCTGCCGCGATCGGGCGTGACGCCCAGGGCCACCTGATGGTCCCGGCGATCACCCTCTACACGCTTGCGCGCGGGATCCGTTCCCAGGTCGCCGACGGTCGCGACCGCCTGATCGAGTACCTCGTCGCGAACTTCGACGAGCTCGTCTACGTCTGACGAGGCCCCGTCGACGCCGGCGCGGCTGCTCGGCGCGGTCCGCCTGACCCATCCCTTCCCATCGATCCTCGATGGCCTCGTGAGCGGGGCGGTCGCGCTCCTCGCCGGGGGATCGCTGCCCCTCGCGGGGCGCCTCGGTGTGGCGATGACCCTCCTCCAGTTCGGAATCGGGATCGTCAACGACGTCGTCGATGCGCCACGCGACGCCGGCCGCAAGCCCGGTAAGCCGATCCCGGCAGGTCTCATGACGGTCGCTGCCGCCCGGACGGCGGCCGTCGCGAGCTTCACGGCGGGGACCCTGGTGGGGTTCACGGTCTCGCCGAACGTGGGTGTCCTGGCGCTCGTCGTCATCGCGATCGGTCTCGTCTACGACCTCCTCCTGAAGGGGACGGCCTGGTCGTGGCTGCCGTTCGCCGTCGGGATCCCGATCCTCCCGGTCTTCGGCTGGCTCGGCGCGACCGGGACGCTCCACCCGCTGTTCGCCGTCCTCCTCCCGGTCGCCGTCCTGGCGGGTGCCGCGCTCGCGATCGGGAACGCGCTCGTCGATGTCGAGCGGGATCGGGGCGCCGGAATCAGCTCGATCGCGGTGGCGCTCGGGGCCGATCGGGCGGCCGCGACCGGCGTCGCCCTCGTCGCTGCGGTCTGGGTCCTGGCGGCATCGTCGGCTGTTGTCGCGGGTGCCGCGTGGCCTGCCATCGTCGCGGTCGCCGGCGTGGGGGTTGTCCCGCTCATCGCCACCTTCTCCGCCGTCCGAGCCTCGACGAGTGCCCGGCGCGAGCGGCTCTGGCAGGTCGAGGCGGTCGGTCTCGCCGGCCTGGCCGCTGCCTGGCTCACGGCGGTACTCGGCCGTCTGTAAGGCGACTGCAAGCCCCGCGCGCGGACGGACCCCTAACCGAATCCGGGGTCGGATCGTTCTCATCGGTGAAACTGACATGGAGGTTCGTTCATCGTGAGTCTCGCCATCCGCCGTCTCCGCAGCCTGCTCATCGCGCTCGCTGTCCTCGCCCTGTCCGCCACCGCGGCCCTCGCCGGTCGCTCCGCCCTCTCTGCGCCGACCAGCCAGGTCGCCAGCCAGCACCAGGAAGGCGATGAACAGGCGGACGAGCAGGAGACACCCGAGACCGAGGAGGGTGACGAGGCGCCCGAAGCGGACGACCCCGCTGAAGCCCCGACCGGCGAGCATCCCGACAACCACGGAAAGCTCGTCAGCGAGGCCGCTCAGGCGGAGACGCCCGAAGGGTTCGACAACCACGGTGCGTATGTCCGGACCATCGCCACAGACAACAACGGGCACGCCGACGAGGCGACGAAGCACGCGAACGAGCACTCGCAGCACTGACCGGGGGCGGGCCTCACCGTCGAGCCCGCACGACCCCCGACATTCCGAAGCCGGCGCCGTGAGGCGCCGGCTTCTTGGTGTTCAGCACGCCATCGCGGCCGTCAGACGCCGTCGCCGCTCCGGATGAGGGCGATCGCGTTCTCGAGCTTGAGCTTGGCGATCGTCAGGTACTTCGCGAGGTTGGCCCGGTCGATGTCGGGGATGGTGCCGACGACACCCGGCGCGCGAAGCACGGACACCAGGTCCTCGACCGCATCGGTCAGCTGGTGCCGGGCGGTGACGAGCGAGTCGTCCCCGATCGCCGTCCCGGGCCGGCCGCTCCGGATCCAGTCGCCGTCGGCGTCGTCATCACCGGGCCGGGGACTCTGCGCCAGGCCGGGCTCCGGGCCGTCCTCCGGCTCGGCGACGGCTGCGTCGACCGCCCGGCTTCGCCGGCCCTCGATCTTCTCGCGGAGCTTGACCAGGGACAGTTCGCCGGATGCGACCTGGGCCGCGAGACGCTTCCGCTTCTTCGGGTCCTGGACCTTCAGGAGCTCGTAGGCGTGCGAGACGGTGTCTTTGCGCAAGGACACCAGCTCGCGGATCTCCTCCGGGGCGTCGGCCAGGCGGAGCCGGTTCTCGAGATAGCCCTTGTCCTTGCCCAGCTTCTCGGCGAGCTTCCGGATGCTGTAGCCGTGCTCGCGGACCATCCGGTCGAACATCGTCGCCTCTTCGAGCGGCGAGAGGTCCTCCCGCTGGAGGTTCTCGATGATCGAGATCTCAAGGGCTGTGTCGTCGTCGATCTCCTCGACGAGGGCCGGGATCGTGGCGAGGTTGGCCTCGCGCGACGCACGCCAGCGGCGCTCTCCGGCGACCAGCTGGTAGCGGTTGTTGCCGAGCGGTCGGACGAGGATCGGCTGGAGGACGCCGTGTTCCTTGATCGAGGCCGACAGCTCGTGGAGGGCGTCCTCGTCGAAGATCATGCGCGGCTGGCTCGGGTTTGACTCGATCCGGTCGACGGAGATCACCTTGACTCCGGTCGTCCGGCCGGCGTTCTCCGAGGTGATGAGGCTGACGATTGCGGGGGAGAGCTCGCGATCCTCGGACAGACGGCGAGCGGCGGCGGCGCGGAAATCAGGCCTGGCCAAGGTCGATCACCTCCCGGGCGAGCTCGCGATAGGTGCGGGCGGCCTCGGATGCACCGGCATACGAAGTGATCGGGCGTCCCGCCAGCGGTGCTTCGCCGAGCTTCACCGTGTTCCGGACGATGCTGCTGAAGACGTGGTGGTCGCCGACGACGCGCAACTCGTCGAGCATGTCGCGGGCGAGGTTCGTCCGGCTGTCGTAGAAGGTCGGCAACAGGCCGAGGATCTTCAGATCGCGGTTGAGCTTCATCCGGATCATGTTGATGACCTTGACCAGGTTGTTCAGACCCTTCATCGCGTAGTACTGGGTCTGGACCGGGATGATGACGCTGTTCGCCGCGACGAGGCCGTTGACCGTCAGGAGGCCGAGGTTCGGCGGGCAATCGATCAGGACGTAGTCGTAGACCACGACCTGGCCATCGATCGCATCGCGCAGGATCTGCTCGCGACCGAGCGCGGTGAAGAGCTCGCCTTCGGTCGAGGCGAGATCGATGTTGGCCGGGGCGACGTCGATCCCCGCGCTCTCGGTCGGCCGGATGACGTCGGCAAGGGTCGCTCGTCCATCGGCCAGGACGTCCGCCATCGAGCGCTCGACGGTGTTGAGGTTGATGCCCAGACCCGCGGTGAGATTGGCCTGCGGGTCCATGTCGATACAGAGGACGCGATAGCCCTCTTCCTCGAGCGCGCCGGCGAGGTTGATCGCCGTGGTCGTCTTGCCGACCCCGCCCTTCTGGTTCGCAATCGCGATCACCTGCGTCACCGGGGCATCACCTCGAATCAAATCGGCGTCGCGACGGGTCGACGCTGGACGGGGAATGGCCGTCATCCTACCCCAGCGATCGGGTGGGCGACCGCCGAGGTTATCCACACGAACACGGAGTTGTTCACCGATTCTGTGGATATGTGAGGACCCCCGGAACGGCGCGAACTGCGCCTTCTATCATGGGCTCGGTGCCTCCAATGCGGCATCTGTCCTTGCGCAAAGACAGGGGAGGGCCCACGTGCCGACGAACGAAGAGCGGACCGCGCGGCTCGAGTCGATGCGCGAACGCGCGACGCTTGGCGGTGGCCGCGTCCGAATCGATCAACAGCACGCGCGCGGCAAGCTCACGGCGCGGGAGCGTCTGGAGTTGCTGCTCGACGCCGGGTCGTTCGTCGAGCTGGACGCGTTCGTCACCGCGCGCGGCACCGACGGGGACGACGACGCGATCCTCGGTGACGGCGTCGTCACCGGCCACGGCGCGATCGACGGGCGGACCGTCTTCGTCTTCAGCCAGGACTTCACCGTCTTCGGTGGGTCGCTGTCGGAGGCGTACGCCGCGAAGGTCTGCAAGATCATGGACCTGGCGATGAAGGTCGGCGCGCCGATCATCGGGTTGAACGATTCGGGCGGCGCGCGGATCCAGGAGGGTGTCGTCTCGCTCGGCGGCTATGCGGACATCTTCCTCCGCAACACGCTGGCGTCCGGCGTCGTGCCGCAGCTCTCCGTCGTCCTCGGGCCGTGCGCCGGCGGCGCGGTGTACTCCCCGGCCATCACCGACTTCACCGTGATGGTCGAGGGCACGAGCTACATGTTCGTCACGGGCCCGGGCGTCGTGAAGGCCGTGACCCACGAGGAGGTCGATGCCGAGCGGCTCGGCGGCGCGACGACGCACACGACGCGGAGCGGCGTCGCCCACATCGCCGCTCCCGACGAAGCCAGTGCGCTTGCGACGACGCGCCGGATCCTGTCGTTCCTGCCGCAGAACAACCTTGGCGAACCGCCGCGTCGCGAAACGAGCGATCCCGTGGATCGCCGCGAGTCGTCGCTCGACCGCGTCGTTCCCGACGATTCGAGCCAGGCCTACGACATGCACGAGGTCATCGGCGCGGTCGTCGATGACGGGGACTTCCTCGAGATCCAGCCCGGTTGGGCGCAGAACATCATCGTCGGGTTCGCGCGCCTCGCTGGCCGCAGCATCGGCATCGTCGCCCAGCAGCCGGCGGTCCTCGCGGGTGCGCTCGACATCGCGGCGTCGACGAAGGCGGCGCGGTTCGTCCGGACCTGTGACTGCTTCAGTGTTCCGCTTGTCAGCTTCGTCGACGTGCCGGGGTTCCTGCCGGGCGTCGACCAGGAGGACGGCGGGATCATCCGCCACGGCGCGAAGCTCCTCTTCGCCTACTGCGAGGCCACCGTCCCGAAGCTGACCGTCATCACCCGCAAGGCCTACGGCGGCGCCTACGACGTCATGAGCAGCAAGCACATTCGGGGCGACATCAACCTCGCCTGGCCGACCGCGGAGATCGCCGTCATGGGTCCGGCGGGCGCGGTCAACGTCCTGCACCGCGACGAGCTCGAGACCGCAGCGGATCCGGACGGCCTCCGCGCCCAGCTCGTCGCCGACTACGAGGACCGGTTTGCGAATCCGTACATCGCCGCCTCGCGCGGCTACGTGGACGACGTGATCCGGCCGTCCGAGACACGGCCGCGCCTGATCGCCGCCCTCGAGATGCTCGCCAACAAGCGCGACACGAACCCGCCAAAGAAGCACGGAAACATCCCGCTGTGACATCGGGCGCCCAGCCGTCTTTGCGCAAAGACGGGGGAGGGGACCGCCCATTCCGGCGGGTGTTGATCGCGAACCGCGGGGAGATTGCGGTCCGGATCATTCGGGCCTGCCGCGAGCTAGGCATCGAGACAGTCGCGGTCTACAGCGATGCCGACGCCGGCGCACTCCACGTCCGTCTCGCGGACGACGCCGTCCGCCTCGGGCCGGCGCCGGCGGCCGAGTCGTATCTCCGCGGCGACGCGATCGTCGACGCGGCGCGACGGACTGGGGCCCTGGCGATCCATCCCGGCTACGGCTTCCTTGCCGAGCGGGCGTCCTTTGCCCTCGCGGTCGAGGACGCGGGGCTCGTGTTCGTCGGCCCATCGAGTGCCGCGATCGCCGCCCTTGGCGACAAGCTGTCGGCGCGACGGGCGGCGTCCGCGGCCGGCGTCCCGGTCGTGCCGGGGACCCTGGAGCCGGCGCCGGTCGATCGCCCGGATGCCGTGGAGCGCATCGTGGCGGAGGCCGAGCGGATCGGGTTCCCGCTGCTCGTCAAGGCCGCGGCCGGCGGCGGCGGCCGCGGGATGCGGCGGGTGACCGGCGCTCACGAGCTGCCCGCGGCGCTCGCCTCGGGTGCCGCCGAGGCCCGCTCGGCCTTCGGCGATGGTTCGGTCTACCTCGAGCGGGAGATCCAGCCGGCCCGGCACATCGAGGTCCAGCTGCTCGGCGATGCCTTCGGATCCGTCGTCGCCTTGGGCGAGCGGGACTGCTCGCTCCAGCGGCGCCACCAGAAGCTCGTCGAGGAGTCGCCGGCGCCCGGTCTCGAGCCGGCGGAGCGCGCGGATCTCCACGCGATAGCTGTGAGGGCCGCCACGGCCGCCGGTCTCGAGAACGCCGCCACGGCGGAGTTCCTCTTCGACACGGAGCGGCAGTTCTGGTTCCTCGAGGTCAACACCCGCCTCCAGGTCGAGCACGGCGTGACCGAGCTCGTCGCCGACATCGACATCGTCCGCGAGCAGCTCTGGATCGCGGCGGGTCGGCCGTTGTCGACTCGGATTCTGGAGGCCGCGGCCGGCGCCGCCCGCCCGACCCGCCACGCGATCGAGGTCCGGATCTCGGCCGAGGACCCGGCCCGTGGCTTCGCGCCGAGCCCCGGCCTCGTCGGTCGATGGGAGATGCCGAGCGGCCCCGGGATCCGGGTCGACACGGCCATGGAGCCGGGCACCCGCGTGCCGCCGGACTACGATCCGCTGATCGCGAAGCTCCTTGTCGTCGACGAGACCCGCGACGCCGCGATCGACCGGCTCGCGCGCGCCCTCGACGAGACCGTCGTGACCGGGATCCAGACGACCCTCCCGTTCCACCGGTTCATCGCCAGGGACTCCCGGTTCCGCGCCGGCGACCTCTCGATCTCGTGGGTCGACGAAGCCTGGGAGGCGATCGCGGCGGTGCGGCGAGCCGCGGCGCTCCGGATCGCGGCTCCCGCAGCGGCCCTGGCGGCGTCCCGCGTGTCTGCCGGTCGTGCCGCGGCCACGGCACCAACGGCTGAAGCATCGTCGGCCTGGGCCCGCGAGGGCCGCCAGAATGCGATCGAGCGCTGGCGGCCGCGATGAGGCGCCTCACCGTCCGGGTCGCGCCGGCGAGCGTGTTGCCCGGCGACGAGTCGGCCGACATCGATGTCGACGGAGCGGCCGCCCCCGACGTCCAGGACCGACGGGTGCTGCCGGGCACCGTGCGTCGGGACGACAGCGGGGTCACGATGGTCGAGGTCGTCGTCGACGGCTGGCGGTTCGAGCTCGAAGTCGAGGACGCCGCCCGTGCCGAGCTTCGACGGCGGGCGACCCGTGCAGAGGCGCGCGGATCGGCGAACGGGCCGGCCGAGATCCGGGCGATCATTCCGGGACGTGTCGCGGCCGTCCGGGTCGTCGCGGGCGATCAAGTCACGGCCGGGCAGGGCGTGCTCGTGGTGGAGGCGATGAAGATGCAGAACGAGCTCCGCGCCCCGCGCGACGGAACGGTCGAGCGGGTGGCCGTGGGCGAGGGCGAGACGATCGAGCACGGCGACCTGCTCGTGGTCCTGCGATGACCGACGAGCGGCCCGCCGATCGCCTTGCCGAGGACCGGCTCCAGGAGCGCGTGGAGCAATGGCGCCAAACGACCCGGGCGAAGGCGGTGTCCTCCGCCCAGGAGCGTCGCGAGACCTTCACCACGAGCTCGGACCTCGAGATCGCCGACGTCTACACGGCGGCGGACCTCGGCGAGCTCGGGTTTGACGCCGAGCGCGACCTCGGGCTCCCGGGGGAGCCGCCGTTCACCCGGGGCGTCCAGGCCACGATGTACCGCAGCCGGTTCTGGACCATGCGCCA
>DASXTH010000250.1:0-13001 GCA_036505555.1 Candidatus Limnocylindrales bacterium
GGCGGTGGCGGCGGTGGCGGAGGTTCGTCGGGCTCGTCCGGCCCGGGATAGTCGGGATCGTCGGGACCCGGCGGTGGCGGCGGTGGCGGAGGTTCGTCGGGCTCGTCCGGCCCGGGATAGTCGGGATCGTCGGGACCGGGCGGTGGCGGGATCGGCGGAGGCGGAGGCGGAGGCGGTGGCGGTGGCGGCGGGGGAGGTGGCGGTGGAGGCGGCGGAGGTGGGTTCCGCCGAGCGAGCTTCTTCGACGCGAAGAACGCTCCGGCGCCACCGGCCGCCGCAGCCGCGGCGCCACCCGCGAACCCGAGGCAGTCGGACGCGTCGGCGCAGTGATCGGCCAGTGCGCTGACCGGCGCGACGAACGACAGCGCGACGAGCCCAAGGACGCCGAGCGCCGCGGCAACTACCGGCGACTCGGCCATCGTCGAGGGTGTCGGGGCGCGGGCCGTCAGGATCTCGACCGTGAAGAGGACGACGACCACGCCGAAGATGAACCGAACGAAGTCGTTTGCTTCGTGCTGGATCGGGGCGGGGACGATCGCGACCGAGATGGCCAGCCCGACCCCGACAGCGATGGCGACCTGGACGGCCATCGGGATGCGCGCCCCGATCCGGCCGACCGGGGTCCTCGTGGCGAGGAAGTCGCCAAACAGCCGCGCGACGACGAGCGCCCCGAAGACGAGACCGGCCTGCCACGGTGCCGAGAACACGCCGACCATGACGATCGTCAACAGCGCGGCCACGATGACGGTCCGGGCCAGCGCGACCTCGCGTCGGCTCCACCATGCGGGCAGGGGTGCGGGATCGCGCCCGAACAGACGATCGGGTCCGCGGACCGCCACCACCACGGCGGCGGCGATCGCGCCGACGACCGCGATCGACCAGCCGCCGGCCTGGAGCGGGTAGATCGCCGCGATCTGGGCGGAGCGCAGCATCGACAGGGTGAACGTCGCCCGGATGAAGATCGGCGCCATGAACGTCCAGAGCAGGGCGAACCCACCGGTGCCGACCGCCGCGACGACGATCCCGACCACACGACCGACGATCCCGCGTCGGGCGGGTGTGACGAGCCGCCCGATGAGGGGCGTCTCCACGACGAGCAGCCACAGCAGCCAATACCCGATCAGCCGCCCGACGAGCGACGCCGGAAACGGCGCCAGCTCGCCGGGCTGACGCGACGCGGCGATCAGGTCGAGCGGGATGAACACCGCGACGAAGAACGCCCCGAGCGCCGGGCTGATCGCGCCGAGGATTAGGCCGCCTGCCATGAAGACGATCGATTCGGTGTAGACGTCGTCGACGCGGATCCGGAAGTAGTCGACCTCGGCGAGGCTGTACGGCCGCGTCGCCAGGGCATGGATGACGGACGGGACGACCGCGAGCAGGATCGCAATCAACGGCAGGACGATCCCGACGACCACGACCGGCAGCCGGCCGAGCGCCTCGCGGTCGGCGTCCGCGGCGCTCCAGAGCGGCGTCCGGAGCCGGCCAACGAGCCGCGCCGGGGCCATCCACCAGAACGCGCGCTGCTCGGTCATCCCGCATCGCCTCCGATCCCTGCCCGCCGTATGCCGGCCCGAACGACGAGCCCGACGCAGGCCCCGTACACGACGTGGCCGCCGAACGAGACCTGCCGGAACTCATCGAGGAACCTGATGTTCATCCAGCCGGGATACAGGGCCAGCTGGAACGTCTCGAGGAACAGGCCCCACGCGACCCCGGCGAGGACCGCGAGCCCGGCGTGTCGGGACGACCACATCCCGAACAGGAAGGCGAATGCGAGCCCGAACGTCGTTCCGTTCGAGGCGTGGAACGCGAGGCCCACGGCCCGGATGACGGGATCCGGCCAGCCCGCGCCGATCAGGGCCTCGCCGAAGATCCGGAACGCGTCGAACGGGTTCCACGGCGCCGGATCGAGGTTCGAGAGGAGCGCCTTCGAGGCGTCGTAGGCGACGGTCGATACGAGCCCGGCCACGATCCCGATCGTCGCGATCCGGAGGAGATCGTCGCGGACCCACGGTGCACTCCGAGCGATCACGAGGAGGATCGCAACCAGGCCCATGGCCCAGGTCGCGGTGAGGGCGGCCGGCAGCGGCGCGGCGCGGAGGATATGGAACAGCAGGGCCACGCCGTTCGCGAGGACCGCGACCCCCACGATCGCGAACGACGGCCGCCACGGAACGTGGGGTCGCGATGGCCGCCCCTCCGGGATCGCGAGGATGGGATCACCCGCCTGGACCATCCTGGGCTGGCCCCTGGTCTACGAAGCTGGTCAGGGAACCCGATGTTGCTCGGAGAATGGCATGCTGCCGAGCCGCGGTGCAACCGAATCGTGCGCGTTGACGAATCGGAGCGTGCGATGTACGTTTTGTACATCATGAAGCGCACGCAGATCTATCTCGATATCGACCAGGATCGACGCCTCTCTGCCCGGGCGCGAGCGGCCGGCAACACGAAGTCGACGCTCATTCGGGAAGCCATCGAGGCGTACCTGACGTCGTCCGACGACGAGGCCGGGCGCTTGGCTGCGTTCCGGGCCATGCTCGATGACCTCGAGCGCTCGCCGGCCGACCTCCCCGACGGACGGACCTATGTCGAGCAGCTCCGTCGGGCGGATCGCGAGCGAGACGACGAGATCGAACGGCACCGCCGGTGACCGTTCTCTGCGACACGTCGGTGATCATCGATCTCCTTCGCGGCGTCCAGCCGGCAGTCGCATGGGCGCGATCCCTGTCCGGCCGGCCCGCGTGCTCGGAGGTGACGCGTGTCGAGGTCCTCCGCGGTCTACGGACGCAGGAGCGTCGGACCACGGATCGGTTGTTTGGCACGCTGTCCTGGATTCCCGTCGACGAGACGATCGCGCGACGCGCGGGCGAACTGGGCCGCGCGTGGAGAGGAAGCCATCGTGGGATCGCGACCGCCGACCTGATCATCGCGGCGTCCGCCGACGTGGCAGGACTCGGACTCGCGACACTCAACGTGAAGCACTTCCCGATGTTCGCCGGCCTCACGGCACCATACGAGCCGTCCATGATCGGGCGTCGGTAGCGTTCGGCCATGCCCATCGATCTCCCGGACGACATCGAGCTCGAGCTCGTCGAGAGTTCGGAAGACGTCGCAGCTCGGGAGCGCCCACCATTCTCGCCGGTCGCCAGGGCAAGCGCACCGATCGGCACCGCCATCGAGATCGCCTTCGCCGGCGAGCTCTGGTCCTGGCGCGGCCCCGCTCCGTACCACTTCATCAGCGTGCCGTTCGAGGGCGTTCGCTCCATCCAGGCCATCGCGGTCGAGGTCACCTATGGCTGGGGGATGATCCCGGCCGAAGTGACGATCGGCCAGAGCGCCTGGAAGACCGCGCTGTGGCCGAAGGACGGCGGCTACGTGATCCCGATCAAGGACCGCTACCGCAAGGCCGAGCGGCTTGAGCTCGGCGACGTCGTCAGCGTGGAGCTCGTGGTCCGCCACTGACAGCGAGCGCCCACGCCCAGATCGGCGCTGCCGATTCGTTCAGACCGCGCGATCCCTGGCAGAGGACGGCGGTCTCCGGTGGGGCGTACGGTTTGCGGATGAGCCTGTCGTCGCGGATGTCGCTCTCCGCTTATCGCCCACGGCCCGGTCGCGATGACGCCGTCCTGCCGCACCTCCGCGAGGAGGTCGCCGCGCTCCGGGCGCGCGGCCACATCACCAGTCGGCCGGCGCCGATCTGCCGCACGGCGCGCGGGGAGTATCTCGTCATCGCCGAGTGGGCGACGCAGACTTCGGTCGACGACGCCCATCGCGACGAGGCGATCCTCGAAATCTGGCGGCGCAAGGAGCAGCTCGTCGAGTATCTGGAGCCGGCCGAGCTCGACGGCATCGACATCCCGTTCGCCAGCTACGACGTGATCGAGGACGCCTGAGCCCGCTTCGCCATCACGAGACGCCGAGACGCCCGGATGACGGCGACCTGCCAGCGTGACCGGCTCGGGGGTCGATTTCGCGCGCCGTGGCGCGCAACCTACGAGGTGGGGTCATGATCCATCGCCGAATCCGGGCTGTCATGGCTGCGACGGCCATCGTCTTCGTGCTGGCGGTGCCGGGGGCGGTGTCGGCCGCCGGAAAGACGGTGATCACAGTCAACTCCTTCGCCAACGAGACGTTCACCGCGACCGGCGGCGTCGTCTGCCCGTCGGGCACGGCGACGACCGACTTCAAGGGGTTCGGTGGCGGCCCGGTTGCTGGTTCGTTCCACCTGACCAAGACCCTGGTGTGCGCCGACGCCAGCGGCTCGTTCACGATCGAGGTCAACGCGGCCACCGTCTTCGGTTCGCCGACGGACCAGGGTGGGTGGGCCGTCCTGAGCGGGACCGGCGCCTACGGGACGCTCCGCGGCGGCGGCAACCTGGTCGGGACGTACGTCCCGGACGGGATCATCGACGTGTACACGGGGTCGCTGACCCGGTAACACGTCTCGGCGAAGTCAACGAGCGACGCCCGCGAGGGCGCCGCTCGTCACGCCATTGGAGCTACGGGAACTGGATCGAGTCGATGATTTGCTGAGCTCCTGGCGGCGCGGCGGCGGCCCCCTCGGAGGTCTCGCCGTCGATCCAGGCGATCGTTCCGTCGACATCGATGATCCACACGCTCAGTGGCCCAGGCTGCACACGATTGCATCCGCGCGTGGTTCAATCGCTTCCCAGGTCGGTGCGCCGTGCGCGCCCGAGCTCCGAGTCGAGGTCGCCGATGTCCCTGAACGCTCTTCGCGAGGAGGTCTGCCGGGCGAACCGCGACCTCATTGCGGCCGGCCTCGTGACGCTCTCGTTCGGGAACGCTAGTGGTGTCGATCGGGAGGCGGGCGTCCTTGTCATCAAGCCCAGCGGGGTCGATTACGCGACCCTCCGACCCGCGGACATGGTCGTCGTCCGGCTGGCCGACGGCGAGATCGTCGAGGGCGAGCTCCGGCCGTCCTCCGACACGCCGACCCACCTCGAGCTGTATCGGGCGTACGACGCGATCGGTGGCGTCGTCCACACCCATTCACCATTCGCATCGGCGTGGGCTCAGGCCCAGCGTCCGATCCCGTGTCTCGGCACGACGCATGCCGACCACTTCGCCGGGCCCGTCCCGGTGACGCGCGCGTTGAGCGAGGCGGAGGTCGACGGCGAGTACGAACGCGAGACGGGGGTCGTCATCGTCGAGACGCTCCGCTCACATGGGATCGATCCGCTCCATGTGCCCGCGGCTCTCGTCGCGTCGCACGGCCCGTTCACCTGGGGCCGGGACGCCGCCGACGCCGTGACGAACGCGATCGCACTCGAGGCGGTCGCCGCGATGGCCCACCGGACGCTCGCGATCGACGCTGACGCCGAGCGGATCGGCGACCCGCTCCAACGGCGGCACTTCCTCCGGAAGCACGGGGCCGACGCTTACTACGGTCAACCTCGTCGATGAAGACGGCCCGGCTCCACGGACCGGGCGATCTTCGCCTGCACGACGAGCCGGATCCCGAGCCGAGCGCCGGCGAGGAGCTTGTCCGCGTCACCTCGGTGGGGTTGTGCGGGTCGGACCGCCACTGGTTCCTGGATGCGGCGATCGGCGAGACACGACTGGACCGCCCGCTCGTCCTCGGCCACGAGATCGCCGGCGTGGTCGAGACCGGGCCGCGACAGGGTCAGCGAGTCGCCCTCGAGCCGGCCGACCCATGCGGCGTCTGCGCGACATGCCGAGGCGGCCAGGACCACCTCTGCCCGACGACCCGGTTCGCCGGTCACGGGTCGGTCGACGGCGGCTTGCGCGGGCTGATGGCGTGGCCCGCTCATCTGCTCGTGCCGCTCCCCGACACAATCGACGATGCCGACGCGGCGCTCCTGGAGCCGCTCGGCGTGGCGCTCCACGCGCTCGACCTCGGCAAGCTCTCGATGGACGCGTCGGCGGCCGTGATCGGCTGCGGGCCGATCGGCCTGCTCATCATTCAAGTCCTGGCGGCGCGCGGGTGTCGTCAGATCGCGGCTGTCGAGCCCCTCGAGCATCGACGCGTGGCCGCGCTTGCGTGCGGGGCCACGACCGCGACGCCTGACATGGAGTCTGGCCAGGAGCCGGTCGACGTCGCCTTGGAGGTGGCGGGCGAGGACACGGCCGTCGCTGCGGCGGTCGAGGTCGTTCGGCCGGGCGGGCGCGTTGTCCTCGTCGGGATCCCGGCCGGCGATGTGACGACCGTTCCGGCGGCCAGCGCTCGACGGAAGGGCCTGACGATCCTCGTCTCGCGCCGGATGGCAGCCGGCGACCTGGAGCGAGCGATCGAGCTGACAGCCTCGCGGCGCGTCCGGCCGGGTCGGCTCGTGACGGCCCGGTGGTCGCTCGACGACGCGGGCAAAGCCTTCGGCGAGCTCGTCGAACGGCGCGGCCTGAAGGTCGTGATCAGCCCCGATGGTACAGCCCCATCCGAACCTGAAAACGTATGACCGCAATCGATGTGTTAGGCTCGCCACGTGAGCGCCCGAGACGTCCCTGAGCCGGGTTCCGCCGCGGGCACGTCGCAGCGCCGACCGCCCGGCCGGCGTTCCCTGGGCGACCGGCAGCCTCCTCCGCCGGTCGCCCACACCCGCTCCGCCGTCCCACGGATGCGGGACATCGCGATCGCCGCGAACGTGTCGCAGAGCACCGTCTCGCGGGTCCTTAACGACGTGCCGACGCGTGTCCCGATCGCGGCCGAGACACGCGAGCGCGTCGTCCAGGCCGCCCGGACCCTCGGCTACCGCCCGAACCCGCTCGCGCGCGGCCTCCGCGGCGCGCCGACGATGCTTCTCGGGGCGGTCGTGCGCGACTTCAGCGACCCGTTCTTCGCTGGAGTCATCGAGGCTCTCGCGGTCGAGGCGATGGCCCGCGGCTACAACGTCGTCCTCGGCCACGCCCATGGTCGGCTCGACGAGGGGATCGAGCTGACGACGGTGATCGAGACCCGCCACACGGACGCGGTCGTGCTTCTCGGCGACATGCAGGATCAACCCCGCCTGCTCGCCGATCTGCGGGGGTCCGTCGTGCCCGTCGTCGCGCTGTGGCAAGGCTCGAGTCCGCTGGAGTTCCCCACTGCGGACGTCGACGACCGAGCTGGGATCATCCTCGCGCTCGACCACCTGGCCGGCCTCGGCCATCGCCGAATTGCCCTCGTCAGCGCCCAGCTGCCCGGCGACAACCCGGTTCGGCACGACGCCTTCATCGAGGGGATGCTGGCCCGGTTCGGTTCGATCCCCGAGAGCTACGTCCAGCACGTCCCGAACACGCTCGCCGGCGGCGAGGCGGCGATCGCTGCCCTGGCCGAGCTGCCCGAGGTCCCCACGGCCGTCCTCGCAACGACCGACCTCGTGGCGGTCGGCGTGCTCCATGCCGCCGACACGCTCGGCCTGCGTGTGCCGGACATGCTGTCCGTGACGGGCTTCGACGACATCCTGATCGCGGCCCACACCGTGCCCGCGCTGACGACGATCCGGATGCCGATCGCCGAGATCGTCGGCGAAGGCGTGCGGCGTGCGATCCAGCTCAGTCGGGATCCGTCGCTGTCACGGGAACCGAGCGTCACCCGCTTCGAGCCGTCGCTCGTCGTCCGCCGCTCCACCGCCCCGCCGAACGAGGAAGCCTCGAATGCCTGACGTGAAGCTCGGGATCAACCTCTGGAGCCAGGCCAGCGACTGGCCTGGGTTCCTCGCGGCGGGTCGCCGGACCGATCAGCTCGGCTACGACCATCTCTGGACGTGGGACCACATCCACGCGATCTTCGGCGACCCGCAGCAGAACATCTTCGAGGGATACACGGCGCTCGCCGCGCTGGCGATGGCGACGGAGCGGGTGAAGCTCGGGCTGTTCGTGGGGGCCAACCCGTTCCGGAACCCGGGCCTCGCGACGAAGTGTCTCGTGACGATCGACCACATCAGCGGTGGCCGAGCGATGCTCGGCATCGGCGGCGCGTGGTTCGAGTACGAGCACAACCGGTTCGGGATCGACTTCGGGTCGGGCTTCGGGCAGCGCTTGGATTGGCTCGCCGAAGCCGTGCCCGCGATCCGGACCCTCCTCGACGGTGGCGAGGTGACGAGCGAGCCCGGCGGCCACTACGCGTTCGACCACCTGTCGATCGCACCGTTGCCGCTCCAGAAGCACCTGCCGATCGTCATCGGCGGGGCCGGCGAGAAGAAGACGCTCCGGATCGTCGCCCAGTATGCGGACATCTGGAACGTCTTCGGGACCCCCGAGACCGTCGCCCGCAAGAACGACATCCTCAAGGCCCACTGCGACGAGGTGGGCCGGGATGAGACCCAGATCGAGCGGACCCTCGGCTGCAAGGTCACGATCCGCGACACGTACGAGGAGGCGGAGCGGGTCCGCCTCGCGATGCTCGAGCACAACCGGACGCCGCTGTCGCGGGTCGCGGACGACATCTCGTTCTGGACCGGGACGCCGGAGCAGATCGCTGAGATCATGCAGTCCTATCGGGATGTCGGCTTCCAGGCGTTCATCGCCGAGCTCGCCGCGCCGTACGACGACGAAACCATGGAACGGCTGATCAACGAGGTCCGGCCGATGGTCGAGGGAGCCGCGGTCCCTGTCTGACCGGCCGCCGAGTCAGCTGTCGCGCCGCGGGATCCAGACCCGCATGGCGCCGGGCGTCCGGTTGCCCCAGGCGAAGTAGGGGATCGCCGCGATCTCGATCGGCTCAGCCGCGGCCGGTGGACTGCCGGCGGGCGGATCGAAGTGCCGCCGCCACGCCGGCAGCCGCAGCCCGATCAGCCCGGGCGCGACGTCGTCGCGGGCAACCGTCTCGGGCGTGACTGTCGGATCGATCGCGACCTCCTCGAGCGCGACTTCGTCAGGCAAGTCGGCGCTCTCGAGGCAGTAGACGACTGGACCGCGCTCGATCGCGAGCGTGCCCCGGATCGCGTCGGCGCGTGGGTCCGGCGCGGTGATCCGGACGGGCATGTCGAGCTCGAGGACGATCCGCTCGCCGGCGCGCCAGAGCCGTCTCCGCTCGAGGGCAGTGGCGCCCTCGGAAGCGACCACCCGCTCGTCGCCGTCGACGAGGACCGCTGAGCGGCACCATCCAGGGATCCGCAGGCCAAGCGTCCAGGCGTCGGCGGGCGTCTCCACGATCGCCACCGTGATCCGCCCGTCCCACGGATAGTCCGTCTCGACCGCCAGGCGGACAGTCCGGCCGGCGACCGCCGCCGCGATCTCTGCGGTCGCGAATTGGTGAAGCTGGACGCCCGTCGCATCGGTTGTCGCGAGATAGCCCTCCCACGCACTGAGGGTCCGCATCAGGTTCGGTGGGCAGCAGGCGCACGCGAACCACGGCATCCGCTGGCCGTCGCCGCGCTCGAGGTGCCCGGATGGCGCGACCTCGCCGGGCGTCCGCCGCTGGAGTGGGTTCACGTAGAAGAAGCTCGCGCCGTCGAGGCCGAGCCCCGGCAGGACGCCATTGAACATCGTCCGCTCGATCAGGTCGGCCGCCGCGGCGTCGCCGGTGGCAAGGAGGAGCCGCCACGCGAGCATGACGCTCGCGATCGCGGCGCACGTCTCGTTGTACGCCTGGTCGGGCGGCAGCTCGAACGGGTCCCCGAAGGCCTCGTCGACGTGGCGGCTACCGAGGCCGCCCGTCAGCGACATGCGGGTCGCGACCATGTCACGCCAGCGGGCCTGTACGGCGGCGAGCAGCTCCACGTCGCCGGTCTCCACGGCGACGTCGACCGCGCCAGCGTCGAGGTAGAGCTGCCGGACCGCGTGCCCGGCGACCGTCGGCGCGTCCCGGACGCGCGCGTGATCCTGCCAATAGGCGGGCCCGAAGCGACCCTGCGCCAGCGTGCCGCGCCCGCGGCGCTCCACGAACGCGGCCGCCAGATCGAGGGCGCTCCGCTCCCCGGTCACGCGGGACAGCTCGACGAGCGCCATCTCGATCTCGGGGTGGCCGTCGATCCCGGGCCGAGCGTCTGGGCCGTCACCGAGCGCCCGCTCAACGGAGGCGACCGCGTGCAGCGCGACATCGAGCAGCCGATCGTCACCGAGCGCTCGGTGCCACGCGACCGCGGCCTGGATCAGGTGCCCAATGCAGTACAGCTCGTGGCCCCATTCGAGGTCGCGGTACGGAGTGCCGCCGCCGACGACCTGGACGTACGTGTTCAGATAGCCGTCCGGGCGCTGGGCCGCGGCCACGTCCGCGATCGCGCGGTCCGCCATCCGGGCGAGCTCGGGATCCTGCGCGCGTCCCAGCTCCCATCCGACGGCCTCGAGCCACTTGTAGACGTCCGAGTCGAGGAACGGGAAGACTTGGCCGATCGATGCCCCGAGCGCCCGGTACTCGCCGGGCCGACCGGCCGCGAGCCGGAAGTTATGGAGTGTCCCGACTCGCTCCAGCTGCCCGAAGCCGTGGGCGATCGTGCGCTCGCGGTTCATCCGGAGCCGGGCGGACCAGAAGCCGCCGCGGATCGAGACGCCGGTTGCGTCGACCGGCGCGAGGCGTCCCATCGCGCTCCCGCTCGGCTGGACCGGTCCGACCCGGCCGCGTCGCGTGGTCACGGTCACGGGCGCCGGCCGAGGTAGTAGTACGGCGCGTTCCAGCGGAGCTCCCGCTCGTACGCGGCACTGGTCGTGTCGGCATCGGTGGCGACGAGCTCGACGTCGGCGATCGTCGCGAAGTCCTGGAGCGGCTCCAGCCCGAGCGCGGTCGTCAACGCGGTGTGATGCGGCCCACCGGCGGTCAGCCAGGCCTCGGCAGCGGTCGCGAGGTTCGGCCGGGGTTGCCAAACCGCGCGAGCAACGGGCAGGCGGGGCAGCGGCGCATCCGGCTGGACGAGGTCGACGACGCTGGCGACGAGCCGGAACCGATCGCCGAGGTCGGCCAGACCGACGATGATCCCCGGACCTTGATCGGCATCGAACACGAGTCGGACCGGGTCCGCCTTGCCCCCGATCGAGAGTGGGTGGATCTCGCAGGATGCCCGCCCGCTGGAGAGCGATGGACACACCTCGAGCATGTGCGCGCCGAGGACCTCCGGCACCGGGTCGCCGAGATGGTACGTGTAGTCCTCCATGAATGACGTGCCGCCGGGCAGCCCGTCGGCCATGACCTTCAGGATCCGGACGAGGGCGGCAGCCTTCCAGTCGCCCTCGGCGCCGAAGCCATAGCCGTCGGCCATGAGCCGCTGGACGCCGATCCCGGGCAGCTGCGGCAGGGCGCCGAGATCCTCGAACGTGTCGGTGAACCCGCGGAAGCCGCCCTCATCGAGGAACGACCTCAGCCCGAGCTCGATCCGCGCGGCGTCGCGCAGCTCGCCGTGACGGTGGGCGCCGGCTTGCAGCGGGGCCGCGACAGCGTAGGCGTCCTGATACTCGGCGACGAGGCGATCGACGTCCCTGTCGGAGGCGGCCTCGACACGGTCGGCGAGCTCGTTCACACCGAACCCGTTGACTGCGAACCCGAACCGGGCCTGGGCCTCGACCTTGTCGCCCTCGGTGACGGCGACCTGACGCATGTTGTCGCCGAAGCGGGCGATCCGCAGGTTGCGGGCCTCGTGCCAGCCCGCCGCCGCCCGCATCCACGAGCTCAGACGCCGGGCGACGTCCGGGTCCTGCCAGTGCCCGGCGATCGTCTTGCGGCCGCGCCGCAGCCTGGTGGCGAGGAACGCGAACTCGCGGTCGCCGTGGGCCGACTGATGGAGGTTCATGAAGTCCATGTCGATCTCGGCCCAGGGGAGATCGCGCCCGAACTGGGTGTGGAGGTGGACCAGCGGTTTGCGGAGATCGGTGAGCCCGGCGATCCACATCTTTGCCGGCGAGAAGGTGTGCATCCAGGCGATGACGCCGATGCAGTCGGGCGCGGCGTCCGCCTCGAGCAGGACGGCCGAGATGGCCTCGGCGGTCGGGACGACCGGCTTCGGGACGATCCGGACCGGCACGTCCGGTGAGGCTCCGAGCCCGGCAGCGATCTCGCGGGCGTGTTCATCGACGAGGCGCAGAACATCGTCACCGTAGAGGTGCTGGCTGCCGGTGACGAGCCACGCCTCGAGTTGCTGGAGACCGCTGGTCATCGATCGGTCTCCTTCATTTCACGGCCCCGCTCAACAGCCCGGAGACAAAGTAGCGCTGGAGCAGGAGGTAGACCACGATGCACGGCACGACCGAGATCGTGACACCGGCCTGGAGCATCCCCCAGTCCGTCCCGCCGAGCGACGTCTCCGTCCGCGCCGCCGCGAGAACCAGGGGCAGGGTGAAGGTCGAGCTCTTGTTCATCATCACGAGCGCGCCGAGGAGCTCGTTCCACGACGTGATGAAGGCAAACAAGGCGACGGTGATGATCGCGGGCACGACCGACGGAATGAAGATCCGGACGAGGACCTGGAACGTGCCCGCCCCGTCCATGACCGCAGCCTCTTCGAGCTCGCGCGGGACCGCGGCGAAGCTGTTGCGCAGGACGTACAGGCTGAACGGCAGCTGGATCGACGTATGGAGGATCGCCAGCCCGACGATGGAGTTCGTCAGCTTCCATTGGGCGAACATCAGGAAGATCGGGGTGAGGAGCGCCTGGTACGGGATGATCAGGGCGAGCAGCAGGAAGACGAACAGGACCTCGCGGCCGCGGATCGGGAAACGGGCCAGGGCGTAGGCCGCGGGGACGGTCAACAGCAGCGTGAAGGCGATCGTCATGGACGCCGTCCCGAGGCTGTTCGCGAGGTACGAGAGCAAGCCGATCTGGTAGCCCCACAGCCGGGCGTAGCTGTCCAGGCTGATGTGGGTCGGGGCGTAGATCGGCGGGACCTGCGCAGCTTCGGCTGTCGACTTCAGCGAGGCGAGGATCGACAGGACCAGCGGGAGCAGCATGATCGTCGACAGGGCGACGCAGATCGCGCCCAGCAGGTACTTGTTCCGGCCGGCCCACAGCCGCGCCAGCGGGAGCCGGTTCCGGTCGACCGACGCCGTTCCGTCGAGCACGCCGACGCTCATGTCCGTCCCGCAGCCGAAACCGTCATGCCTGGCTCCGTCGGGTC
>DASXTH010000251.1:0-9901 GCA_036505555.1 Candidatus Limnocylindrales bacterium
GACCCGACGCTCATCCGGACGCAGGCCGTGGCGGTCGATATCGAGCTCGGCGGGACGCTCACGACGGGCGAGACCGTGACCGACTGGCGCGGCGTGTGGGGCCGGCCGGCGAACGTCGACGTGGCGGTCGGCGCCGACGCCGACGAGTTCCTGCGCCGGTTCGTCGAGCGGGTGGGCCGGCTGGCGGCAGCTCGGTCGACGTAGCACACTACCGTCGGAGGGCGCGATCCCAGCCGGCGCGGGCCGGAATGGATCGCTCATGGGAGACGCTTCGATGAAGTTCGACTGGCTGCGCGTGTGCGCCGAAGGGCAAACGACCGACTGCGTCGGCGCGATCCAGCTCATCTACCTCGTCGCGGTCGTGGTCGGCATCGTCCTGCTCGCCCTCGTCGCATCGCGATCGCGTGACCTGTCGACGACCGCGATCTCGCTGATGCCGGTCGCCATCGCGATCAACATCGCCGTCGGCTCGATCGTCTACGCGCTCCGTCTGCCGATCTATCTCGATTCGATCGGCACGGTCCTCGTCGGCGTCCTCGCGGGTCCCTGGGCGGGCGCGCTGACGGGCTTGCTGGCCAACTTCATCTGGTCGATCCTGCCGGTCCCCGGCGGCGCCGGGCCGACCGCGGCCTTCTTCGCCCCGGTCGCCGGTGTCATCGGTCTGATGGCCGGCTGGTGGGCCTCGCGCGGGGTCTTCCGCCTGCGCGCCGACGACTCGCGGGTCGGTGGGTTCCTCGCCCTGGCCGCCGGGATCGCGGGTTCGGCGATCGCCATGCTCGTGATCCAGAACACCATCGGCCTCAGCTTCACCTTCGAGGACAACGACTCGCAGATCCGCTTCGTGCTCCTCGGCCTGTTGATCGTCGCGATCGGCGTCGCGGTCGCGTGGGTCAGCCGGCGCACGGTGTTCGCCTACCGGGACGGCGACCCGCGGATCGCCGGTGATCTGCAGACGGCGACCGGGATCGCCGCCTTCGCCCTGTTGTTCGTGATCGTCCGACTGTTGTTCGCGCCGACGGGGTACTTCTCCACGATCAACGGGTCCGATCCGGACGGCGATGGGCCGCTCAGCGCCCCATTCGGCGGGGCGAACCTGACCGGGCTCACGCTCACCGACCCGACGGGGTTGATCGTCGCGATCGCGATCGGCGTTGTCGTGGGCTTCCTCGCCTGGCAGTGGGCCCGACGCGGCGAGAACGCCCGGTTGTTCCCGGTCTGGATCGGCGGCCTGACGACCGGTCTCGTGGCAGCCACGATCTCCGCGCCGATCGCGGCCGGCGTCTTCGGCGGCGTGACGGGCGGGGGCACCGATCTGCTCGTGGCGGCGTTCCGGACCCTCGGCCTGGGCGTCTTCCAGTCCGCGTTCGCCCAGGGTCTGACGAGCGACCCGCTCGACAAGACGATCAGCTACACGGTCGTGTACGCGATCCTCATCGCGCTGCCGATCACCGTCCGGACGATGTTCAGCCGCGGCGAGACCGCGGTCGCCGACTGACGGAGATGTCCGGGCGCTCGAGCGGATGACGGCCGCTACCGGCTATTTCCGGCCCGGGCACAGCTGGCTCCATCGGCGCCACCCGCTCACGAAGGTGCTCGGGCTGGCCTTCGTGATCGTCGCGGCGTTCCTCCTGCCACCGATCGTGCTCGTGGCGCTCCTGGCCGGAGTCGTGACGATCGCATGGTCGGCCGGTCTCGCGCGGCCCCTTGCCCGGGCGCTCCGGATCCCCGCGCTCCTCCTGCTCTCGATTATCGTCGTCAACGCGCTCTTCTTCCCGGGCGCCGCGGACCGTCTCGTCGCAATCGGCCCGGTCGGGTTGAGCCGTGAAGGGTTGTCGTTCGGGCTGATCTCGGCCGGCCGCCTTCTCGTCGCGTTCGTCGCGTCCGTGACGTTCCTGTTCACGACGCTTGCCGACGACCTGCTCGAGGCGCTCGTCGCGCGCGGCGCGAGTCATCGGGTCGCGTTCGTCGTCCTCGCCGCGGTCCAGATGGTGCCCCGGCTTCAGGCACGGAGCCGGTCGATCCTCGACGCACAACAGGCGCGCGCACTCCCGATCCGGGGCTCGGTCATCCAACGCGCCCGAGCCCTCGTCCCGCTCATCGGCCCGGTCGTCCTCGGCTCGCTGATCGACGTCCGCGAGCGGACGTTCGCGCTCGAGGCGCGCGGCTTTGGCGCGCGGCGGGGTCGGACCGCCTATCGAGTCGTTGCCGACCCGCCGCCGGATCGGCTGATCCGGATCGGGCTCGTCGGCGCGATCGGCGCGGTGCTCGTCATCGCGCTGACCGGGATCGCCCGCTGACGGTGCAACGGACGCCCGTCGAGCCCGAAGCCCTACCCGAGACGCCGGCCGGGCTCGACCTGAGCGGGATCACTGTCCGCTACCCGGGAACGCGGGCCGATGCTCTCGCGGACGTGTCCGTGGCGGTCGAGCCCGGGGCGATCGGCGGCCTGACGGGGCGCACCGGCGCGGGCAAGTCGACCCTGGCCCTGACGGCCGCCGGCTTCGTCCCTCGCGTGGTCCGCGCTCGAGTGACCGGCGCGGCGTCGGTCGCCGGCATCGAGGTGCTCAGGGCTCCTGCATCCGACGTCCTCGGTCGGATCGGGATCGTCTTCGCGACCCCGGCCAACCAGCTCTCGGCGTCCAAGCTGTCGGTCCGGGAGGAGCTCGCGTTCGGGCTGGAGAACCTCGGGGTGCCGCGGTCCGAGATGGACGCTCGGATCGAGGCGACCCTCGACCGCCTGGGGATCGGCCACCTCGCCGACCGGGAGCCGTTCGCCCTGTCCGGCGGCGAGCAGCAGCGAGTCGCAATCGCGAGCATCGTCGCGATGGGGACGCGAGTCCTGATCCTCGACGAGCCCACGGCGCAGCTCGATCCCTTCGGGACGACGCTGGTCGCAGACCTGTTGGAGGAGCTGGCCCGGGACGGTTCGGCGGTTCTCGTGGCCGAGCAGGACCCGGCGGTGCTCGCGCGGACGCGTCGAACGACGGTCCTCGATCACGGTCGAGTGGTCGCGACTGCCGATCCGGCCGTCGCCTTGAGCCCTGAGACACTCGAGCCGACGGGCCTGCCAAGTCCGACGATCGTCCGGCTCGGCTGGATGGCCGGCCTCGAGCCGGCCGGGCGTTTCGATCTGGACGCCGTCAGCACGCGTCTCGCCGCGGCCGCAACCGCGGGTCGGCTGCGGTCATCTGTCCTGGCGAACGAGCCGAACGGGCCGAGCGCCACCGAGCCATGGGCCAGCGTCCGCGATCAGGCGCCGGTATCGATCACGATCGAGGGCCTCTCGCATCGGTACGACGCGACAGCGCTCGATGCCATCCGCGACGTCGCGCTCACGATCGAGCCCGGGGAGGCCGTGGCGATCGTCGGCCAGAACGGGTCCGGCAAGACAACGCTCGTGAAGCACCTGAACGGCCTCCTCCGCCCCTCATCCGGACGCGTCCGCATCGGCGCGGAGGACATCGCGACCGCATCGATCGACGAGATCGCCGGCCGCGTCGGGTTCGTGTTCCAGAGCCCCGACGATCAGCTGTTCGAACGATCGGTCGAGCGCGAAATCGCGTTCGGACCGCGCAACCTCGGCCTCCGGCCGGATGCGCTGGCGCGGGCGATCGAGATGGCCGTGGAGGCCGTCGCCCTCGGCGACGTTCGGTCGACGAACCCGTACGACCTCGATCTGTCTCGCCGGAAGCTCGTGGCCCTGGCGGGCGTTCTTGCCATGGACCCGGCTGTGCTGGTCCTTGACGAGCCGACGACCGGCCAGGACCCCTTGGGAATCCGGCGCGTCGGGGCGGTGGTGGACCGGCTCCGGGCGGCGGGCCGGACCGTCGTGGCGGTGACCCACGACATGGAGTTCGCCGCGGACCACTTCAGCCGGGTGATCGTCATGACCCGCGGGGAGGTCGTCCTGGACGGCCCGCCTGCCGCCGTATTCGCTGCGGAACGAACCGCGCTTCTGGCGCGCGCCGGAATCGAGCGCCCGGTCGCGGCGCGCGTCGGCGAGCGGCTCGGCCTGGGGTCGACACCGACGGAGGCCGCGCTCCTCGCGGCGCTCTCCGCGTCGGTGCACTGACGGGCTCGGGCTGAGACCGCTCTGGCATCGTTTTCGCGACGAAGACGTGGCGCGGTGGGTGAAGGGCCTCAGAACCCGCGTCGATGATCCCTCGCCGAGATCAGGATCGCGGGTTCGGCCCGCCGGTGCCCGCCCGGCGTCCCGCCCGACGCCCTCCCCGCGCCCCTCCCGACGGGATCGATCTCGGCCAGGCATCGGCCGGACGAGCGGCGCCCCGGCGCGCGCTGGGAGCCGGCGGACCCTACAGCTGGCGGTTGAACCAGACTCCGCCGGGACCGGTGTAGCTGATGCCCTCGCCCCAGATCGCGACGGACTTGCCCGCACTCGTGATCGCCACCTCGCCGTAGTCGCCGTAGACCTCGGCGAAGCCGGCCGCGGTCTTGTAGGCCGCGCCACCGGTGGCGTCGGAGATCTTGACGGCCGCGGTCCAGGAGGCGCCACCGTCGGCAGACGAGCGGTACCAGACATTCCACGCGTCGACGTTGCCACCCCCCGAGGTCTGGTAGTACCAGGCCCGGACGTCACCGTTGCCGCGCGACTCGACCGCGGGCGTCGCCGACTCCTCGCCGACCGTCGAGAGGGTCACCGGCGCGGACCAGGTCACTCCGGCATTGGCGGAGCGGCGCGCCTCGATCGTCTGCAGCCCGCCCGCGGTCGGTGCGCCGTCGTAGAGCGCCACGACCTTGCCGGTCGCGTCGACCGAGAGCGCGATGTGGCCGAGATAGAAGTCCGGCGGGCAGCCGGCCGCGACGCACGCGAGCCCCGGCTTCACGGACGCGATCGTCCGGTTCTCCCATGTCGCGCCGCGATCCCGCGAGATGAAGACGTGCTCCTCGATGTCGGCGCTCGGCGTCGTGCCCTTGTTCCCGCCGCCGCCGTAGAGGATCGCGGTCTGGGCGAAGTACACGGTGCCGTCCGCGGCGACATCGGAGTCGAAGTCGAAGTAGTACAGGTTCGAGTCGACCAGCTTCGCCTGCGTCCAGGTCGCGCCCGAGTCGTGCGACTGGGCCATCCAGGGATCGCCGCCGGTCGGGCCGTTGAACGAGATGTAGACGTCGACGCCGTCGTCGCTCACCGCGAGCGTCGGCTTGTCGTTCCACGAGACGTTGCCGTACGTCTTGACCGGCGCCGACCACGTCGAGCCGTGGTTCGTCGACTTCGTGAAGACGACGTTGTAGCCGTTCATGTACGTCGCGTAGACGGCACCGGTGCCGGGAACGACCTCGATGATCGGATCGAATTGCCCGGAGCCCTTGCAGGCACACAGCGGCTTGTCGGCCCACGTCAACCCGCCATCCGAGCTGATCCGTAGGTCGATGTATGGCGACGGGCAGTTGCCGCTGCACGGCTTGCCCGCGTAGCGCGTCACGAGGGTGTAGACCCACGGCGCGTTCGGGTCGGCCGCGATCGCGGGCTCCCAGTCGTCGGAGATCGTGTCGACCGGCGTCTCGCCGGCCCAACCGGCGGGCGCAGCGGCCGCTCCTGCACCAGCCGCGGGGCGGACCTGCCCGGCATTGCCGTGTTCCTTGGCCTCCTGGTACGCCTCAGCGCGCTCGGCGGCGATCTCGGCCTGCTCCTCGGCCTCGGGGTTGTCCTCAGCGACTGCTCCTGGCCCGCCGCGGGTGAGATCGCTCCTCACGTCGGGTCCCGGTTGGGTGGCCCCGATCAGCGCGACGGCGCCGATGAACGCGACGCCGGCACCAATGGTCAAGAGGGTTCGGACGATTCCCGGAAGGGGGCGCACGGGGCTCGAGCCGGGCATGGATGCCTCCGAGGTGGGCGCGACAGCAGCGATGTCCGGGCGACACCGCCGGCGACCGGGGCACGCTAGGCCGATCGTCTGTCGGCGTCAACGACTGGTTGCGACCGTCGGCGTCACGGTGCACGTGTGCACCGCCCGAGGCGGCGGGCCACCTTCTCAGCGGCGGCGCTGCAACCCGACGACGATCAAGAGGAACGACGTCTCGAGCACGTCGACGCCGGCGATGATGAGCGCGACGACGAGTGGCAGGGGATGGCCGAGCAGCCACCCGGACGCGGCCGCGAACGCGGCGACCGCGAGGAACACGAGCCGGACGCCACGGATCAGCGTCCCGATGTCGCGCGGCGGAGCGCCCTCGCCTCGCCCAACCCCTTCGGTGGGGACCGCGAGGCGGTTCAGGGCGCCGGCGAGAAGCACGATCCCGACGCCGGCCGCAATCCCGATGAGGGCAGCCCGGATGTAGGTCGGTGGCGTGACGACGTCCGCGAGGGACGTCGAGTCCCAGCCGAGCGCTGTCCCCGCCGCGATCGCGGCGGCGCCGACGAGAAGCCACGCGAGCCGGCCCGCGTCGGGAGTCTCGGCGCCGCGGTTGTCGCCGGCTGGCGGCTCCTGGCCGGGATCCCAGTCCGCGCTCATCGCTTGCCCGGTTCGCTCGCCGCTCGCCCGACGATCCACAGGAACCGGGCTTCGTGCCGATCCTCCGGCTCGCCGAGAATCTCGGCGGACTCGACGGCGAAGCCGGCCTCGGCGACGAGTCGGCGCCCCACCCGCGCCGACCACTGGCTGAAATACATGTCGACCCCGAGCCAGCCCTTCTCGACCGTGCCCGGGTCGTCCTCCACGCCGAGCGAGGCGATGAAGACGCCGCCCGGCCGGAGCCACGAACGGATCCGGGCGAAGAGGGCGGCGTGCTCGTCGCGGGGGACATGGGTGAGCGAGTAGAACGCGACGACCGCGTCGAGCGAGGCGGGCGGCCGCTCGATCGTCGTCATGTCGGCCTGGATGAAGGTCGCTTCCGGGACATTCCGGCGCGCTCGCCGGAGCTGCTCCGCCGAGATGTCGACGCCCGTCAGGTGGCGGCCGGCCGCGATCCGGGCGGTCATCGGGATGCCCGCGCCGCAGCCGAGCTCGAGCACGTCCGCGCCGGCCGGGATCAGCGCGTCGGCGAGCTCGAGCGCACGGAGGCGGGCCGGCGAGGGCCGCTGGGCGCTCCATGCGAGGTAGCGGTCGGCGATCTGGTCGTAGCCGTCGGCAACGACCTGCTTCGGATCCGCGCCGACCTGGGCGCCCGTCACGACGAGGTCCCCTCCCCGACGAGCAGCTCGACCGGGTGGATCACGCCGTCGACGATCCGGAAGATGCCGAGGGCCGGCTGGTCATCGGCGAGCGAAACGACGAGATGGAGCTGCTCGACATAGAGCTCCATCGCCCGCACGTCGGTCGGGCTGGGATACGCCGCCGATGCGACGTGGCTGTGGACGACGGCCCAGATCGCCTCGTCGCTCGCGTCGAGCTCGTCGTCGAGCGCCAGCAGCTCCAGCGGGTCGATGTCGAACCGCAGCCGCGACTGGGCGGCGTTGCGCATCGGGACGAACCGCCGCGCGGCGCCCCCTTTCGCCGGGCTCCGGTCGCCGACGATCACGCCGCACGCCTCCAGCGGGTAGCCGTCGCGGACGTGCGCAACGATCGCCTCGACGAGGAGAGGCGACAACGTCACCGACCGCGGACCCGGATGCGCTGCCGGACCGCCAGTCGCAGTCGTCACGTCAGCTCGTCCGCGAGGAGGTCCATCAGGAGCCCATCGTGCCACGTGCCGTCGAGACGTCGTTCGTAGGCGCGGAGGACGCCGACCGGCCGAAACCCAACCTTCTCGTAGACCCGGATCGCCGTCTCGTTGGCCGCGGCCGGATCGATCGTGATGCGGTGATGGCCGCGCCGGTCGATCAGCCAGCGGGCGACGGCTCGGACGGCGTCCGTCCCCAGCCCACGCCCGCGTCCCGCCTCGACCAGGGCGATGTCGATCGAGCCATATCGGCACTGCGGGTCGGTCTCCTCGCCCGCCATGATCAGACCGACAACGACGCCATAGGCCTCGATCAGCCAGATCACGACCTCCGGGTCGACCAGAAGGTCTCGTGCGTCCACGGCGGGGTCGGGGGTCTGCCACCACGCTCGGACGCCCTCGTCGCGCAGGATCGACTCGAAGACGTCCGCGTCGGCGGCCAACGCCGGTCGGAGGTGAATCTGCGCGCCGTCGAGCGGCTCGGCCGCCAACCCGATCTGGTCGGGCACCATCACCACCAGTTGACGCCGCCCTCGAGGTCCTCCGCCATCTCCTCGAAGTCGCGGGTGAACGTGCCGGCGCTCAGGTACTTCCAGCCGCCGTCGGGAAGGAGCGCGACGATCGACCCGGACCCCATCAGCCGCGCCTCGCGCGCAGCAGCGACGAGCACGGCCCCACACGACGGCCCGCCGAAGATCCCCTCGCGCTCGACGAGGTCGCGGAGCGCGGCGATTGCGTCGCGGTTGCTCACGAGGTACTTCGCATCGAGCAGCGACGGATCGAGGATCTCGGGGACGAACCCCTCGTCGAGCGAGCGCAGCCCCTGGACCTTCTCGCCGGGGAGTGGCTCGGCGGCGACGATCCGGACGCTCGGTTTCGCCCCCTCGCGTCCGGCGCCCCCCTTGAGGAACCGCCCGACGCCCATCAGCGTGCCGCTCGTCCCAAGGCCCGCCACGAACACATCGATCTCCGGGCAGTCGGCGAGGATCTCCGGCCCGGTCGTCTCCTCGTGGGCCCGCGGGTTCGCGTCGTTGCCGTACTGATAGGGCATGACGAAGCGGGCGTCCTTCGAGACGAGGTGCTTGGCGAGGGCGATCGCGCCGTTGCTTCCCAGATGCCCGGGCGAGTCAATCACCTCGGCGCCGAAGAGCGCCGCCATCTGGCGCCGCTCGTTCGTGACGTTGTCGGGCATGACGAGCGCGACACGATAGCCCTTCCGCCGGCCGATCATCGCGAGGGCGATCCCGGTGTTCCCGGAGGTCGGCTCGAGGATGATCGAATCCTCGCCGAGCAATCCCCGCGCCTCGAGGTCCTCGACGAGGTACTTCGCGACGCGGTCCTTGACGGAGCCGGTCGGGTTCACCATCTCGAGCTTCGCGTAGATCCGGACGTCGGGGTTCGGCGACATCCGCGGGATCTCGACGAGCGGCGTGTGACCGATCGCGTCGAGAACCGAGTCGTAGCGGCCGCCATGCGGCGCCAGCTCGGCGTGGGCGTGGGCGTGGTCGTGGTCGGCGTCGCCGCCCGCGTCACCCCGCTCCCCGGGCTCCGGCCGCCGGACGACGACCGGCTTCGGGAGCGCCATGATCAGTGCGTCGCGCCGCCGGCCATCGCCGGGAGCAGCCGCACCTCGTCGCGCTCCGCCACGGCTGTCGCGAGCCCGTCGAGGTAGCGGACGTCCTGACCGTTGACATAGACGTTCACGAACCGGTTGAGCTCGCCCTCGGCGGTCAGGAGCTGGCTCTTCAACGACGGGTATTGCTCGGTTAGCGCGCCGACGACCTCGCCGACCGTCGCCCCGGCGAGCTCGACCTCCTTGTTGCCGCCGACCTGGGGCCGGAGCACGGTCGGGATCTTGACCGTGCTCACGCAGCACCCCCGGTCGAGCCGCCGCCGACGCCGCCGAGGACGAACGGCTCCTCGGCCGCCGGCGCCCCGAACGACGGGATGTCGAGCGGACGGCCCTCGGCCCGCGCCGCGACCGCCTCGGTCGAGCAGACCGGGCAGTTCGGGTCACGCCGGAGCTTTAGCTCGGTGAACGACGTGTCGAGGGCGTCGAAGAGGAGCAGTCGGCCGGAGAGGGTGTCGCCGATCCCGAGGAGCACCTTCAGCGCCTCGTTGGCCTGCATGGAGCCGATGATCCCGGGGAGCACGCCCAGGACGCCGCCCTCGGCGCACGACGGGACGAGGCCCGGCGGCGGCGGGGCGGGGTAGAGGCATCGGTAGCACGGGCCCTTCTTGGCCCAGAAGACGCTCAGTTGCCCCTCGAACCGGAAGATGGACC
>DASXTH010000252.1:0-2751 GCA_036505555.1 Candidatus Limnocylindrales bacterium
GACGGAGCCTCGCGGTCGAGGATCTCGATCTGGCCCGCCAGGTCGGAGCCCGACTCAAGGCCGCGCGAACGCGCGCCGGACTGACCCAGCGCGAGCTCGCGGAACCGCGCTACACGAAGGCGTACATCAGCGCCCTGGAGAACGGCCTGATCAAGCCGTCGATGGCTGCACTCAGGTTTCTGGCGCGGAAGCTCGGAACGGTGCCCGGCGCGTTCCTGGCCGACGAGGACACGCACTGGCACCGTCTCGACGCCGAGCTCCGCCTAGCCGCCGGGGACTGGCAGGCTGCAGCGGATCGCTTCAATGACATCCTTGACCGCAACCCGTCTGGCGTCGGACGGGGACTGTGTCTCCTCGGGCTCGCCGAGGCCACCTACCGACTCGGGCACGCACGCGAAACGATCGCCTACGCATCCGAGGCCGCCGAGCTGCTGACGAAGGCGCAACGGATCGCCGATGGTCGGCGAGCCACGTACTGGCTGGCGGCGGGCCATCACGCCAGCGACGACGAAGCGCGGGCCCGGATGCTGTTCGAAGAGTTGCTCGCGTCGACGACCGTCGAGGAGACCGATCCGGACCTGCGTGTCCGGATCCTGATCGCCCTTGCCACGGTCGAGGTCGCCGCCGGCGAACCGGCGACAGCGATCAACCTGCTCGAAGAAGCCCGCGCCGTCGGGGCCGACCTTGACGATCGTCGTCGAGCGACGCTCCTGTACTCGCTCGCGCAGTCCTATCGCCTCGCCGGCGACCTAGAAGGAGCGGTTCGAACCGGGATCGAGAGCCTCGGCCTCTTCCGCGCCGTGGATGCCCGCTCAGAGGCGGCGTCGATCGAGAACGAGCTCGCGATGACGTTCCTCGGTTTGGGGAACCTCGATGCCGCGTCCGCGCACGCACGCGAGGCCCGGATCGGGATCGAACGGGACAGGGACGAGTTCCGCCTGGCCCATCTCGCCGACACCGAGGCACGGATCTCCCTGGCCCGCGGCGATGCCGAGCTCGCCGGTCGGCAAGCCGCCACGGCAGCCGAGATGGCCGAACGCCATGGGAACCAGAAGGGCGTGGTCGATGCCCTGCTCACCGTCGCCCGGAGCGCCCGGCGCCGAGGGGACCCGGCCCTCGCCGCCGCGACGCTCGAACGGGCGGCGGCCGTGGCCGAGAACGGTCCGCCTGCCCGGCTTCGTCTGGTTCTGACCGAATGGAGCGAGCTCGCCGCGGACGCCGGCGACCACGCTCGGGCCTACGAGCTGAGCCGGCGGGCCCTCAAACTCGGTTGATCGATCGACCCGCCGGAACAGCCGGGCGGGTCACGCCGGAGCGTCGTCGGGACGGGTCAGCCGTAGAAGTCGGTGACGAGGCGCGTGCGCGAGCCCGACCGCCAGACGCCGATCCCGATCCAGTGGTACTTCGGGTTCTTGATGTTCTTCCAGTGCCCGCCGCCGGTCGACTTCTCGGACTGGAACTTCAGGTGGGAGGCGAGGACGGCCGCCTTCGCGCAGGCGTAGCCGTCGCGGCAGCCGATGTTCTCGCCCCACGTCCAGCGGGTGTAGCCGGCGCGCCGCAGGCGGTAGCCCGGATCGCCGTCCGCCGTGTGCGTGCAGATCGCCTTGATCGCGAGCAGCTTGGCGTACGGCCGGCTGACCTTGTCCGAGATCCCGTAGGAGTAGGCGCTCGGGGCGACATCGGCGCTGTAGTGGCCGCTCCCGTAGCCGCGGCACGTCCCGTCGCTTAGAACCCAGCCGCCGGTCCGGGTGCAGTTCAGGAGGCCCAGGTAGAAGCGCTCCACCGAGTACCACGGCTTGTCGATCGCGGTCGTCGTCAGCGCGGAGCTTGCCTGGGCGGTAATGGGCGCGGAGGTCGCGCCAACCGCCCGCGCTCCCGCGAGCGATCCGACGACCGATCCGGCCATCGCGAGCGCGACGATCCATCGCGCGCGATTGGCGCGGCGTGGCCGGGTTGCGAACACGGACGTAGTGGGGGCGGCGATCCGGGCGTGCAGCAAGAGTCCTGCCTCCTGTCTTCCTCGCACCGACCCTAGGCGGGCTTCCGGCCCGGCGTCATCCCCCGGATCGACTGGTCGGCGGCTTGCCATGGGTCGTGTGTCGGCGCGCCGCAACCGACGTCGCGGCAACCGTCAGCCCGCCGGCGGAAACGGACAACCGGAAGCGCCGGCCGCGCGACCTCCGCCGCACCTCCGTGCCGTCTTCACAATCGCCCCACATCGGCGGTCGAGGATGGAGCCCATCGAACCACGCAACACGGAGTTCTCACGAACCATGAACGGTCGAACGATCGCTCGCATCCTCCTCGTCGTCGTCCTCGTCGGTGCCGCCATCGGCATCGGGGTGACCTCGTACAACGCCGGCGTCTCCGCCGGTCTCGTCCAGTCCGGCCACGCGGTCGTCGTTCCCGACGGCTACGCGGTTGCGCCGGGCACCGCATACGTCGGCTACGGCTGGGGCTGGGGCCACGGCTTCGGCTTCTTCGGCTTCCTCGGCGGCCTGCTGTTCCTGTTCCTCATCTTCGGCCTGATCCGGGCCGCGTTCGGCGGACCGCGCCGTTGGGGCCCGGGTGGGCCCGGCGGGCCGCGCGGCTGGGGCGGGGGCGACTGGCGGCGCGATGCCTGGGAAGAGCGGGTCCGTGAGACCCACGACGCTCTCCATCGCGAGGCCGATCGGCCCGACAAGCCGGCCGCGAGCTGAGGCCGCAAACGCCTCGAGCTCTCTTCTCTCCAAGTGGCGCCGGGTCCCGATC